>NZ_JAEILC010000027.1:0-90893 GCF_016307435.1 Pseudomonas sp. S4_EA_1b
CCTAATGGTCGCGAAGAAACTCAGCGCTCCAAACGTTACCAAGACTCGCTTGCTGGATGCGACAGAGGCTCTCTTCATCAAGTACGGATACGACGCGGTTTTGTTACGGCAGATTACCGAGCGTGCCCAGGTCAACCTGGCTGCGGTGAATTACCACTTCGGGGACAAGGATTCCCTGATGAAAACCCTGCTGATGCAGCGCCTGGAGCCGCTCAACGAACAGCGCCTGGAATTGTTGGCACGTTGCGAAGCCGAATCCGATGGCCCGCTGGACTGCGACACCTTGCTCGGCGTGCTTTTCGCTCCGGCCATGGGCCTGGAGCGCAGCGACCCGGCCAGTGGAGAAGGGCGCTCGTTCATTCGTTTCCTGGGGCGCGTCTACAGCGATACGTCGCCGTTTATCCAGGAATACCTCAAAGTGCATTACCAACCGGTGTTCCAACGCTTCTTCGAAGCCTTCGCCCTGGCCTTGCCGGATTTACCGCGCAACGAGCTGGGGGTGCGCCTGCAATTTGCACTCAAAGCGATCTCTGGGGTGATGGCCGGTACCGAGCTGCGCCTGCTGATGAATTCCATGAGCCTCGGCCGCCCGGCCACCGACGCGGAAGTCATGGCCAAGCTGATTACCCTGGTCTCGGCAGCGATCCGCGTGCCACAGCAGAGCCCTGAAGCGGAAACCGCGCTGGCCAAGGTGCTGGACACCCAGCGCGCGATTCGTGAAGAGGCTGCGGCGCCAAGCGCTAAAGCGTCGCGCTGAACGGCGGTTTTTTCGAGGCAAAAAAAAGCCCGCTGGGGCGGCGGGCTTGATGTGCAACATTTGTAACGGATGAGGCTTCACCCTACGTCTCGGGATGTGAATAAAGCGTGAAAAATTTGTAAGGGAAAGTGTGAATATCGTTTTGAGCGAAACAGACCTTCAGATTTTCCAGTGCCCCGCAGTTTTGCCTAGGCGCTGGCGCATGGCATCCACATTCGCCGCCAGTTGCAGCGTTAACAACCGATACCCATCCAGTGCGCTGTACACCGGCGCATCCAGCGTGCGCTCGCGGCCCGTGCCGGTACTTGGGCGCTCCAGTCGTTCGGTCATGCCGGATTTCAATGCCCGCGCCATCCCCACCAATTGCACACGGATCTGCCGATGCTCGGCCTTCAAGGCGGCCTGCATGCGGGCCATGGCTTGCTCATCGCGTGGGTCGGGACGGGTGTTGCCGAGAATTTCCAAAGTGCTGATGCACAGGCGCAAGTGACGCTGGATGGCATCCAGTTCAGTCATGGAAATGCGCACTTCCTTGGATACCGACGGCATCAGCGAGCGCAGTTGCACCATTGCCGCGTTCAAACGGTTGAGCAGTTTGACGTGTTCATCATCGGTGACCGACTTTCCGCTGATGATCCGGCTGTAGATCTGCGCGCAGTCACGCAGGGCGCTGGCCAGGTTATAGCGCCACGAATACACGGCATACAGCGGCAGGGCGAAGGAGAACGCCAGGGCCAGGACGATACCGATGAGAATATCCACGGTGCGCCACAACCCATCCGACAACGGGTTGTCACCGTGGCCGGCGACGATAAACACCGTGATCGCTGACAGCAGCGCGATATAACCGCCTTTGCCGATGGCGTGATAGGAAAAGAACCCGCACACCACCGACATCAACAGATAGGTCAGCAGCGGCAGGCCGAAGTAAGCCTGTTGCACCACCAGCAGCAGACCGACACTGGCACCGATCAAGGTGCCGTAGGCGCGTTCCACGGCTTTTTTGCCGATATTGCCGTGGTGCTGCAACCCGCCGATCACGATCAACATGGTCACCGACGCCCATTCGCCGTGGGGCAGGTTGATGCCGGTGGTCAGCAGGATCGTGGCTAGCAAGCCGATGGACACGCGCACGGCGTGGATCAGCTTGGCATGCCGGTAGCGGCGGTAGGGGTCGAGCAAGGGGCGCAACAGGCGCCGGGCGAATATCGGCAGATTCATTGATAACAAAGGACCCTCAATTCTCCAGATATAAACAATCCAAATGTGGGAGGGGGCTTGCCCCCGATGACTGTGGATCAGTAAAAAATCGGTTAGCTGACACAACCGCTATCGAATCCAAGCCCTCTCCCACATTGTTTGACCGAGGTGAACTTAGAAGATGTAGTCAGTGGTCAGGAAGCTTGAATCACGGTTGCGCAGGATCTCGCTGACCAGTGCCTTGTTGCTCTCTTGGAACTTGGTCGCCACCAGGGTGCGGATCGAAAACACGCGCAACGCGTCATGTACCGACAGCGTGCCTTCAGCCGAGTTCTTGCGCCCGTTGAAGGGGAAGGTGTCCGGCCCGCGCTGGCATTGGGCGTTGATGTTTATGCGCCCGACTTGGTTGGCAAAGGTGTCCACCAGGCGCCCGATGGCTTCGGCGTTGGTGCCGAACAGGCTGAGCTGTTGGCCGAAGTCCGAATCCAGAACGTAATCGATCACGGTATCCAGGTCGCGGTAGGGCACGATCGGCACCACCGGGCCGAATTGTTCTTCGTGGTAGACGCGCATTTGCGGATTCACTGGGTACAGCACCGCCGGGTAGAAGAACGAACCGCGACTGACCCCGCCATTGGCATTCACCACCTGGGCCCCGTGCTGCGTCGCGTCGGCCACCAGGCCGTTGAGGTAATCGACCTTACCCACTTCCGGCAACGGCGTCAGCGAAACGCCGTCTTCCCACGGCATACCGGGCTTGAGCGTCGCCAGGCGTGCGTTGAATTTTTCGATAAAAGCCTCGACCACCTCTTCATGCACGAAGAGGATTTTCAACGCGGTGCAGCGTTGGCCGTTGAACGATAGCGAGCCGGTCACCGCTTCGCTGACGGCATTGTCCAGGTCCACCTCGGGCAGCACGATGCCGGGGTTTTTCGCGTCCAGGCCCAGAGCGGCCCGCAAGCGGTGCGGCTTGGGGTGCAGTTTCTTCAGGTCGCTGGCGGCTTTGTTGGTGCCGATGAACGCAAAGATATCGATCTTGCCGCTGGCCATCAGCGCGCTAACGGTCTCGCGGCCGCTGCCATAGATCACGTTGATCACCCCGGCCGGGAAGCTGTCGCGGAACGCTTCCAACAGTGGGCGGATCAGCAGCACGCCGAGCTTGGCCGGCTTGAACACTACGGTGTTACCCATGATCAGCGCCGGGATCAGGGTGGTGAAGGTTTCGTTGAGCGGGTAGTTGTAGGGGCCCATGCACAGCGCCACGCCCAGTGGCACGCGGCGGATCTGCCCGAGGGTGTCCTGTTCCAGCTCGAAGCGGCTGGAGCGGCGATCCAGCTCTTTGAGGGCGTTGATGGTGTCGGTGATGTAGTCGCAGGTGCGGTCGAATTCTTTCTGGGAATCCTTGAGGTTCTTGCCGATTTCCCACATCAGCAGCTTGACCACCCCCTCGCGCTGCTCGCGCATGCGCCGCAAAAACGCTTCGACGTGGCGGATGCGGTCAACCACGCGCATCGTCGGCCATTCGCCCTGGCCGCGATCGTAGGCACGCACGGCGGCGTCGAGGGCGGTGAGGGCGGTGTCGGCGTCCAGCAGCGGCGTGCTGCCGATCACCACCCGTTGGTCACCCAGTTGCACCGGGCTGTGCACTTGGGCCAGCGGGCCATTCCACACCCGCAACTGGCCGTTCACCAGGTAGTCACGCTGTTCGATGGGCGCTGCCAGGCGGTATTGCTCGGGGATGTCGGCGGTGGAAGTAGGAAACAGCTGAGCGAGCAAGGGCTGAGTGGTCATGGCGCTATCCCTATAATAGTTACAAAACTTGACTGGTGCTTGACTAGAGAGTCACCCAACCAAGGGCTCTATGGCAAGGCTTGCGCGCTTTGCAGTACGCAGGGCGACTGGCGCCGGGTAAACTGCGCGCCTTTCTTGAAGGAGTTCATATGAGTCAGTACCAGTCGGGCATTCTTGCTGCACCGGTGCCGTTGCAGGCCCGCCATCTGTTTTTCGCCGTGGATTCCCTGGCCGCCGTTCCCGTTGCGCTGGACGCGTTGGTGCGGATGGCGGATGCGGCGGCGGTGGTCGGGTTGGGTGAGCCGCTGGTAACCGCGCTGGGCGTAACCATTGACGGCTTGCGGCCGTTTCCGACGATCAGCGCGCCGGGTGTGCACAACCCGTCCACCCAACAGGCGCTGTGGGTGTGGCTGCACGGTGTGGATCGCGGCGAACTGCTGCTGCGCAGTCGCGCGTTCGAGAAGGCGCTGGCTCCTGGGTTTCGCCTGGTGCAGTCGATTGAAGGCTTCCGCTACAAGACCGGCTTCGACCTCACCGACTACGAAGACGGCACCGAAAACCCTCACGACGATGCTGCCGTGGACGCCGCCTTGACCGACGGTGGCGCCAGCTTCGCCGCCCTTCAGCAATGGCAGCACGACCTCGATGGTTTCGCCGCGTTGCCAGCCCAGGAGCGCGACCACATCATCGGCCGCCGCCACGGCGATAACGAAGAACTGGAAGACGCCCCCGAGTCGGCCCATACCAAACGCACCGCCCAGGAGAGCTTCACCCCTGAGGCCTTTGTGGTGCGCCGCTCCATGCCGTGGGCCGAAAATGGTCAGGCCGGCCTGATGTTCCTCGCCTTCGGCCATTCCTTCGATGCTTTCGAGGCGCAGCTGCGCCGCATGAGCGGCCTGGAGGACGGGATTGTCGATGGCCTGTACCGCATCAGTACGCCGTTGACCGGCGGTTACTACTGGTGCCCGCCGGTCCTGAACGGGCACCTGGACTTCAGCGCGCTGGCGGTCTGATCCCTGTCTGCCCTGGCAACCGCTACAGCGGTCATGCGCGCCGGTTTGCCTTAGGTACTTTTCACGCGGTCGAGCCAGGCAGGGTCCAGGCGGGTCTGGTCGGTGTCCAGCCCCAGCGCCTGCATCTTGCTGACGTGGGCCTGCATCTCACCGACCAACTGCGCCTGGGCGCTGGAGTTGGCGTCCAGCTCATGCATCTGGGTCAGCCCCAGGTGATAAAAGCGCAGCAGCTTAATGGCTGTCGGGTCATTGGCCTGCACTCCCTCGGTGACCTTGTGCATCACATTGGTCACGCTCATCAGACTGCGCTTGAGCTGCCAGCCATACACCGCTGGGGCCAGCCACGCCTGGCCCCAGAATGGGCCACGCACCAGCGCCAGGGTGATCAGCACACCGGCGAATACGCCGCCAACGTTGAAGCGGAAATTATCCCCGCCGGGTTCGCCGAACAGCGTCACCGCCAGGCTCGACAGCACCATGGCCAGGGCCAAGAACAGCACCGCCACGATCAGCGTGCTGCGGCGAGTCTGTTGGCGGTAGAGCGCGGGGTCACAGGGTTTGAGCTCGAACATCCGGGTCAGGTCTCTAGAGGATGGCGGGGTGGCATCATCGCACGTCAGGGCAAACAAGTTGAACGTTGGTGCGCGGGGCTTTCTCTAAATCGGTGCAGGCCACCCATTATGACGAGGTGAACCATCATGCCCGAGTACAAACAGCCACCGCCCGGCACGCCAGACCCCAACCGTACCCCCGGTGAGGAGGAGCGCGACAACGACGCTCTACGCCCCAATGATCCCGCGCATCGTCAGGACACCGACGATACGGAGCAAGCCGAGCAAGACCTGGAAACCCTTCACGATAAAGCCCGTCCGCTCTAGAGGAGATAGCCATGACCGCTCCAGACAAAGGCCCGCGCTCCAGCGAGCACGCCAGTGGCAAGGATGAGCTGGGTTTCGACCCGGACTCGCCGGATGTCGCCGATCCGCAGGTCGACCCCATCGGCCCGGCCATCGCGCCGCTGGACAAGGATAAGAAAGAACACCCGGAAAAAAAGCCGCCTTACGATCCGTTGGGCGACTTAAAGAAGTGATGCAGGCCCCGCTCGATTGAGCGGGGCTTTTTGGTTTAGGGGATGGGGTTATTTAGGCGGCATCCAGGTCACATTGGTGATGCCGTATTTCTCCGCCCAGGGGCGGGTGGTTTTTTTGACTTGCTCATGGCCCACGCGGCCAATGCGACTCACATGGGCAACGTCGGCGTCGACCGCCGCCCAATGCCAGGCCTCGGCGTTATTCATCACTTCGGCGCGTACTACAAAGGACTTCGGTTGACCGTGCAGCTGATAATTAATGGTGTAGATTTTTGCGGTACTCATGGTGCCTCCCTGACTTGTTATAAATGGATAGGAAGGCGTTTAAAAAGGTTCATTCAAAATGACAATCTGCACGCGGGCGCGGCATAGTGACGCCTTCGCCCGTGCTCAAGGACCGTGCCATGCCCCGTCTCACCCATTGCCAGCGCTACCTGCAACGCCTGGGCTACGAAACTCCGCCACCGCCCACCCTGCAAACTCTGCAAGACCTGCAATTGCGCCATGTTTGCACCTTTGCCTTTGAGAGCCTGTCGACCCTGCTGCACCAGCCGGTACCGATCGATCTGCCGAGCGTCGAGCACAAAGTATTGTTCGAGGGGCGCGGCGGCTACTGCTACGAGTTGAACCAGATGTTTCTGATGCTATTGCAGGAATTAGGCTTCGACGCGCGCGGCATCACCGGCCGGGTTGTCATGGGCGGCCCGCCGGATGCGCGTACGGCGCGTACCCATCGTCTGAGCCTGGTGAACCTGGACGGAGTGCGCTACATCACCGACGTGGGCTTTGGTGGCATGGTGCCGAGCAGCCCGTTGCAACTCGATACCCAGGCGGCGCAGGCCACGGCGCATGAGCCTTACCGCCTGACATTCGATGCGCAGGAGAGCAGCTATACGCTGTGGGCCGAAGTGGCCGGGGAATGGCGCGGCTTATACGTGTTCGACCTGCAAGTGCAGGCCGACATCGATTACGAAATCGGCAACTGGTACGTCTCGACCCACCCTGGCTCGCCCTTTCTGGGGCAGCTCAAAGTCGCGCGGCTGGCCGTTGGGGAGCGGCACACGTTGAATAACGCGCATTACGCAATTCACTATCTGGACAGGCCCAGCGCCAAGCGTACGTTGCAACACAGCGATGAACTGCTGGCATTGCTACGCGACACGTTCGGCATTCAGGTGCCTAAGCACCCACGTTTGAGCGGCGCATTGGATGACTTGATTCGCGCAGGCCGCCAAGAGCCTTGATCTAGAGCGTTCGCTGAACCGTTTTACCTCCAAAATCAGGTGAATTTTTTCGAACCTTTTGCGCGCGCGGAGGTTCGAAGCGGTTCCTGAATAATTTGTCCACCTGACAAGGAGATGTAAAACGATGTCCAAACTATTCGGATCATTCCTCAAAAACGCCTCGCTGCTTGCGCTGGCCACCGCGCCGGCGATGGTGTTCGCAGCGCCGTCCACCGACCCGATTTCCATCTTCGGGCTGCAGGGCAGCTACAACGATTTCAAACTCGAAGGCGGCAGCCAGAGCGACAAGGACCACATGCCCGAAGCGGGCCTGTTCTACAACTTCGGCAACAAGCTTACCGCTGAGTCCGGTTTTATCTACCAAGCCGGCATCGAAGCTAAATACGGCGAGAAGAGCGACAACAAACTCAAGGAAGGCCAGGCCGATCTGGACCTGGGCTGGCGTGCCGCGCTGGATGCGCGCAACTTTGTCGATGTGATCGTGGGCGGTGGTTACAGCTGGACCCGCTACGAGCCGGAGTCCAACGGCAATGACCTTGAGCTGACCACCAAATCGCCATTTGCCAAGGCGGCACTGGGCTACAACCACCAGTTCGATGACATGACCCTGCGAGTTGAAGCCGGCGCTCGTCACACCCTCGACGGCCGCGTCAAAGTCAAGGTTGACGGCTTGGGCAGCGACTCCGTCGACCTCAAGGACCGCACCAACCCGTACGCGGAAGTCAGCCTGCTGATGAACCAGAAAGGCAACCTGCCTGTGATGGCGGGCCTGTACTACACCCGCACCGAATACAAACTGGATGAAGACTCCCCCGTGGCCGACAACACCAAACTCAAGCGTGACGAGTATGGGTTCAAGGTCGGTATCGCGTTCTAACCCGTTTGTAGTGAGCTGGCTGATTGGATAAGAGGGGCTTTTGTGGTGACTGAGCTTTGTGATGTACAGGCTCTTATGCTGAACAGGCTTTTGTGGTGAGCGGGCTTGCCCCGCGCCGGGCTGCGCAGCAGCCCTACCAAAGGCACTGCTAAACCCGGCTTGGCATTCCACTGCAAACCTCCAACCCAATCCCCACAATGCAAAAACGGCGCCCGAAGGCGCCGTTTTTGTTTACTCACTTCCCGCTAAGCGATCAAACACCCAGCACCGCGTGCTGCACCAAGGTGAGCAACGGCTGTGGGTAGACGCCGAGGAAGAAGGCGAGCAGGGCGATGGCCAGCAGCATCACGCCGCCAGCTTTCTGTTCCCAATGCAGCTCGGCATCCACACGACGCAGGTTCGGCTCGATCAGGTACAGGGTGACCATCACGCGCAGGTAGTAGAACACGCCGATGGCGCTGCCCAGAATCAGCGAGGCAACCAGCCACCACTCATGGGCTTCGACACCGGTAGCGATGATGTAGAACTTGCCGATAAAGCCTGCGGTCAGCGGGATACCGGCCAGGGACAGCATCATCACGGTCAGCACAGCGGTCAGGTACGGACGGCGCCAGAACAGGCCACGGTATTCGTACAGAGCGTCGGCGTCACGGCCCTTGTAAGGGGACGACATCAGGGTAATCACGCCGAATGCGCCAAGGCTGGTGATCACGTAGGTGACCAGATACACACCGATGGCTTCCACGGCCAGGCCTTTGCTCGCCACCAGGGCGATCAGCAGGTAGCCGAAGTGAGCGATAGACGAGTAACCCAGCAGACGCTTGAGGTTGTTTTGAGTCAGCGCCAGCAGGTTACCGAACAGGATCGACGCAATGGCGATCACGGTCAGTACGTTGCTCAGCACGCCGGTGTTGGCAGCGGGGGAGATCTGGAACAGACGCACCATCACCGCAAACACTGCCACTTTCGACGCGGTCGCCAGGAACGCAGCCACCGGCGCCGGGGCGCCTTCGTACACGTCCGGGGTCCACAGGTGGAACGGCACCAGCGACAGTTTGAAGGCCAGGCCGATCAGCATCATCGCCAGGCCCAGTTGGGCGATCGGTGCAGGCATGTTGGTGGCGGCCAAGGCATGACCGATACCGGTGAAGCTCAGGCTGCCGGCTTCGGCGTAGAGCAAGGCCATACCGAACAACAGGAACGCGGAACCGGCGGCCGACAGCACCATGTACTTGATGCCGGCTTCCAAAGAGCGCTTGTTGAAGAAGGCATAGGCCACCAGGCCGTACGTCGGGATCGACAGCAGTTCCAAACCGATGAACAGGCCTGCCAGGTGCTGGGCGCTGACCAGCACGATACCGCCGGCCGCAGCCAGCAGGATCAGCAGGTACAGCTCTTCGCGGTTGCCCGGGTAGCCGGTGCCGCCTTCGCCGAGGTAGGCGTGGGCGAGGGTGACGCATGCCAGGGTGGCCACCAGGATCAACGCGATGTACAGCAGTGCGAAGTCATCGATCATCATCAGCGGGGTGACCGCCAACGGCGCGACCTTGAGGGCCGGAATGATCGACAGCAGGGCCAGGTTCAACCCGGCACAGGACAGCAGGAACGTTTGCGAGTGATTGCGGCGCCAGGCGATCGCCAGCATCACCACCACGATGGTGAGGCTGGTGATCAGCAGCGGCGCAAGCGCGATAAAGTGTTGGATCGTGAATTCCATAGCGCTCTTACCGGGCCGAAGCGAGTTGAGAGAAGGCGGTGCCGAACCACTGCTGCACGCCATGCATCGTTGCGGCAGAAGTGTCCAGGAACGGTTGCGGGTACACGCCGATGTAGATCAGCAATACCGCAAGACCGAGCACCATGATCAGTTCGCGCGCATCCATCCCTTTGAGGACAGTGTCGGACTTGGCGGGGCCGAAGTAAGCGCGGTGGATCATGATCAGCGAGTAGACCGAACCGAATACCAGGCCGGAGGTGGCGATGGCGCTGATCCACGGCGTTTGTACGAACGCGCCCATCAGGATCAGGAATTCGCCGATGAAGTTGCCGGTGCCCGGCAGGCCCAGGGACGCGGCGGCGAAGAACAGGCTGATCGCCGGCAGGTAGGCAATACGCGACCACACGCCACCCATCTCGCGCATGTCACGGGTGTGCAGACGCTCGTACAGCTGACCACTGAGGATAAACAGGGCCGCGGCCGAAACGCCGTGAGCCAGCATCTGGATCACTGCACCTTGCAGCGCCAGTTGGCTGCCGGAATAGATGCCGATCAGTACGAAGCCCATATGGGAAACGGACGAGAAAGCAATCAGACGCTTGATGTCGGTTTGCGCGAAGGCCAGGAACGCACCGTAGAAAATCCCGATCAGACCGAGGGTCATGGCGATCGGCGCAAATTCGGCCGAAGCATTCGGGAACAGCGGCAGGGCAAAACGCAGCAGACCATACGCAGCGGTCTTCAACAGGATACCGGCCAGGTCCACGGAACCGGCAGTCGGTGCCTGGGCGTGAGCGTCCGGCAACCAGGAGTGGAACGGCACCACCGGCAGCTTCACCGCGAAGGCGATGAAGAAGCCCAGCATCAGCACGTACTCGGTGGTCAGGGACATCTTGGTCTTCAACAGGTCGGCGTAGTTGAAGGTAATCACACCGGTGTTGTTGAAGTTGACCAGCACCAGACCCAGGATCGCCACCAACATGATCAAGCCGGAAGCCTGAGTGAAGATGAAGAACTTGGTCGCCGCGTAGATCCGGGTTTTCTTGCCGTCCGAAGAACTGTGACCCCAGAGCGCGATGAGGAAGTACATCGGCACCAGCATCATTTCCCAGAAGAAGAAGAACATGAACAGGTCGAGGGCGAGGAACACGCCGACCACGCCGCCCAGGATCCACATCAGGTTCAGGTGGAAGAAGCCCACGTGACGCTGGATTTCTTTCCAGGAGCAGAGTACCGAGAGGATACCCAGCAGACCGGTCAGCAGGATCATCAACAGCGACAGGCCGTCGAGGGCCAGGTGCACATTGATGCCGAAGCGCTGGATCCACACGTGCTTGAATTCAAGCGCGAAGGTGGGATCCACACCCGGTGCCGGAGCAAATGAATAGTCGCCATGGGCCCACAGCCAGAGGCCGAGCGCGAGTTCCAGGGACATGGTCAGCAACGCAATCCAGCGGGGGAGGGTGGCGCCGAAGCGTTCACCCATCCAGCAGAGCAGGCCGCCGATAAAGGGGATCAGGATTAGCCAGGGCAGAATCATGACGGGCTCGTTTCCTTTCGCAAGTTCGCAAAGTTCATATCAGACCGCTACCACTACGATGGCGCCGATCACCAGCACGGCGCCAGCCGCCATGGAAGCCGCATACCAACGCAATTGGCCGGTCTCGCTGCGGCTCAGGGCGGTGTGACCGCCTTTGGCCGCGCGCGGGATCAAACCAATGGTCTGGTCGAGCGGGTCTTTACGCAGTACATGGCTGATGGCCAGGTACGGCTTGACGAACAGTTTGTCGTAGATCCAGTCGAAGCCCCAGGCAGCGAACCACCAGGCCGACAGGAAACGGCCGATGCCACTGTTGGCCACGGCGGTCACGAAGCGGCGCTTGCCGAGGAACAGCAGGGCTGCCAGCAGGATACCGGCAATGGCAATGGCGCCCGAGGCGATTTCCAGGCTGTGCTTGGCGTCGCCGCCGGCATGGCCGACGCTTTCCGGCAGTACGCCGGCCAGTGGCGGGGTGATCATGGCGCCGATAAACGTCGACAGGATGATCAGCACCGACAGTGGCAGCCAGTGGGAGATGCCATGGCCTGCGTGCGCTTCGGTCTTGGCTTCACCATGGAAGGTGATGAAGATCAGGCGGAAGGTGTAGAGCGAGGTCATGAAGGCACCGACCAGGCCTGCGTACAGCAGGTTCTGGTTACCGCTGGCAAAGGCTTCCCAGAGGATTTCGTCCTTGGAGTAGAAACCTGCGGTCACCAGCGGCAGGGCGGCCAGGGCGGCACCACCGACGATGAAGCTGGCGTAGGCCAATGGCAGTTTCTTCCACAGGCCGCCCATTTTGAAGATGTTCTGCTCGTGGTGGCAGGCGACGATTACCGCACCGGAAGCGAGGAACAGCAGGGCCTTGAAGAAGGCGTGGGTCATCAGGTGGAAGATCGCCGCGTCCCAGGCGCCGACGCCCAGGGCCAGGAACATGTAGCCGATCTGGCTCATGGTCGAGTAGGCGAGGATACGCTTGATGTCGGTCTGCACCAGCGCGGCGAAGCCGGCCAGTACCAGGGTCACGCCGCCGACCAGGCCCACCAGGTGCAGGATCTCCGGCGCCAGGGTGAACAGGCCATGGGTACGGGCGATCAGGTAGACACCCGCGGTCACCATGGTTGCGGCGTGGATCAGGGCCGACACCGGGGTAGGACCGGCCATCGCGTCCGCCAGCCAGGTCTGCAGTGGCAGTTGCGCGGATTTACCCACGGCGCCGCCCAGCAGCATCAGGGTCGCCAGGGTGATCCAGAAGTCACCGACCTGGAATTTCTGCGGCGCCAGCACCAGCAGTTCCTGGATGTTCAGCGTGCCCACCTGTTGGAACAGGATGAACAGGCCGATGGCCATGAACACGTCGCCGATACGGGTGACGATAAACGCTTTGAGTGCGGCGTTACCGTTGTTGCGGTTGCTGTAGTAGAAACCGATCAACAGGTACGAGCACAGGCCCACGCCTTCCCAGCCGAAGTACAGGAACAACAGGTTATCGCCGAGCACCAGGAACAGCATGCTGGCGATAAACAGGTTGGTGTACGAGAAGAAGCGCGAGTAGCCCGCCTCACCGCGCATGTACCAGGACGCGAACAGGTGGATCAGGAAACCCACGCCCACCACCACGCCAAGCATGGTGATCGACAGGCCATCGATGTAGAGGGCGAAGTTGGGCTTGAAGCCCTCCACCGACATCCACTGCCACAGCACCAGGGTGTAGTGACCGCCTTCCGGCGGCGCCACGTTGAATTGCCAGATGACGTAGGCGGCGACGATCGCCGACAGGCCAATGGACCCCACGCCGATCAAGGCCGAAAGGTTTTCCGACCAGCGCCCGCGAGAGAACGACAGCAGCAGGAACCCGATCAGGGGAAACAGGAAAGTCAGAAAGATCATGTTCATCCGCGCATCTCACTGGCAGCGTCGATATCAAGCGTGTGGAAGCGACGATACAGCTGCAGCAGGATCGCCAGGCCGATACTGGCCTCGGCCGCTGCCAGGCTGATCACCAGGATGAACATGACTTGTCCATCCGGCTGGCCCCAACGTGCACCCGCAACGATGAAGGCCAGTGCTGCGGCGTTCATCATGATTTCCAGGCTCATCAACACGAACAGAATGTTACGGCGAACCATCAGGCCGACCAGGCCAAGGCAGAACAGGATGCCGGCGACCGCCAGACCATGCTCCAAAGGGATAGCAGGCATCGTCATTGCTCCTTGGCTTCGTTGCGGCCCAAGTGGAAGGCGGTGACGGCTGCGGCGAGCAGCAGCATCGACGCCAGTTCGACCACCAGCAGGTACGGGCCGAACAGGCTGATGCCCACGGCTTTTGCATCCACAGTGGTGTGGCCGATGGCCTGGCCGCTCTGGTGAGCGAACAGTACATACAGCAGTTCACCCAGCAGCAGGGCCGCGAGGACAACCGGGCCGAGCCAGATGCCGGGCTTGAGCCAGACGCGTTCCTGGGCGACCGAAGCCGGCCCCAGGTTGAGCATCATCACCACAAACACGAACAGCACCATGATGGCGCCGGCGTAGGCGATCACTTCCAGTACACCGGCGAACGGTGCGCCGAGGCTGAAAAAGGTCATGGCCACGGCGATCAGCGAAATGATCAGGTAGAGCAGGGCGTGCACGGGGTTGGTGTTGGTGATCACGCGAAGCGTGGACACAACCGCGATACCCGATGCGAAATAGAAAGCGAATTCCATCTTTCTTCCTTAAGGCAGCAAGCTCTTCACGTTGATCGGCTCGGCTTCGTTTTGTGCGGCGCCTTTTGGCTTACCCGCAACGGCCATACCTGCAACACGATAGAAGTTGTAATCAGGGTTTTTACCGGGACCAGAGATCAGCAGATCTTCTTTCTCGTACACCAGGTCCTGACGTTTGAACTCGGCCATCTCGAAATCCGGTGTGAGCTGGATCGCGGTGGTCGGGCAAGCTTCCTCGCACAGGCCGCAGAAGATGCAGCGCGAGAAGTTGATGCGGAAGAAGTCCGGGTACCAGCGACCGTCTTCGGTTTCAGCTTTCTGCAGGGAGATGCAACCTACCGGGCACGCCACGGCGCACAGGTTGCAGGCAACGCAACGCTCTTCGCCATCGGGGTCGCGGGTCAGTACGATGCGGCCGCGATAGCGCGGCGGCAGGTACACCGCTTCTTCCGGGTATTGCAGGGTGTCGCGTTTGCGGAAGCCATGGCCGAAAACCATCACCAGGCTTCGCAACTGGGTACCGGTACCCTTAACGATGTCGCCAATATATTTGAACATGGGTCAAATCCTCACTGAACCGCGCCCGCTGGCGTGTTCAACAACACAACGGCAGCAGTCACCAGCAAATTGATCAGGGTCAGCGGCAGGCAGAAGCGCCAGCTGAAATCCATCACCTGGTCATACCGTGGACGCGGAATGGAAGCGCGCAGCAGGATAAACAGCATGATAAAGAACGCGGTCTTCAGGAAGAACCAGAAGAACGCCAGCTGCGGCAGGATGCCGAACGGACCGTGCCAGCCGCCGAAGAACAGCGTGACCAACAGGGCCGAGATCAAGATGATGCCGATGTATTCACCGACGAAGAACATGCCCCACTTCATGCCGGCGTATTCAATGTGGTAACCGTCGGCCAGTTCCTGTTCCGCTTCCGGCTGGTCGAACGGGTGACGGTGCGTCACGGCCACGCCAGCGATGAAGAAGGTACAGAAGCCGAAGAACTGCGGAATGATGAACCACAGGTTCTGCGCCTGGTACTCGACGATGTCGCGCATGTTGAACGAGCCGACCTGCACCACGATGCCCATCAGCGCCAGGCCCATAAACACTTCGTAGGACACGGTCTGGGCCGAGGCCCGCAAGCTACCCAGCAGGGCGAACTTGTTGTTACTTGACCAACCGGCGAACAGCACCGCATAGACCGACAGACCCGCCATGGCAAAGAAGAACAGCAAGCCGATGTTCAGGTCCGCCACGCCCCAGGTCGGGGTGATCGGGATGATCGCGAAGGCGATCAGCAAGGCGCTCATGGCCACGACCGGTGCCAGGGTGAAGATCACCTTGTCGGCAAACGGTGGGGTCCAGTCTTCCTTGAAGAACATCTTCAACATGTCGGCGGCGATCTGGAACATGCCGAATGGGCCAACGCGGTTCGGGCCGTAACGGTCCTGCCACCAGCCCAGCAGGCGACGTTCGACGAAGCTGAGCAGGGCGCCCGCCACGACCACGGCCAACAGAATCACGATGGCCTTGACGACCGAGATGATCACGTCGATCACTTCAGGGGTGAACCAGGTCATTGCGCTGCCTCCTGCAGACCGTCAACGGTTTTGCCGAAGATCGCCGGCGGGATGCCGGCGAGGCCTTTAGGCAGTGCAACCAGGCCGGCACTCAGCTCTTCGTTGATACGCAGCGGCAGACGCAGGGTCTGGCCGGCAACGTTCAAACTCAGCAGGGCACCGTCGTTGACACCCAGGCGGTCGGCTTCGGACTTGGCCATGGACACGTAGGCGGCGGGGATGCGCTCCTGAACCGGTGCGGCCTTGGAAGAGTTCTCCTCGCTGCCGAACAGGTGGAAGAACGGCACGACCTGCCAGGTGCCCGGGGCCGGGTTGAAAGGACGCGGGACCGCCGCGAACCAGTTCAGCGAATCGCCCTGGGTTTCGATCAGGCGAGTGCCTGGGTCGCCGGCGCGGATGTGGCCACCGACTTCGTCCTGGAACTTGTTCCACGCCTGTGGTGAGTTCCAACCTGGCGACCAGGCGAACGGCACTTGCTGACGCGGTTCGGCCGAACCCGAATAACCTTCCATGGAGAAGGCGAACGCGGTGTCGTTATCTTGCGGCGTACGTGGTTCATGCACGCTGATATCGGCGCGCATGGCGGTACGACCGGAATAACGCAGCGGCTCACGAGCCAGTTTCAGACCCTTGATGCGGAATGCAGCGGACGGCGCGGCGTCGACGATACGTGCCAGTTGCGGCGCGCTCGCGGCAGTGGCGGCGGTGACGTGGTCGAGCTGGGTCCAGTCGATTGGCCGATTCAGCAGGGTGGAGCGCAGGGCATGCAGCCAGCGCCAGCCTTCATGAACCAGGATGCTGGCGTCCATGTACTTCGGATCGAACACCTGGAAGAAGCGCTGCGCACGGCCTTCCTGACTGACCAGGGTACCGTCGCCTTCAGCGAAGGTGGCGGCTGGCAGTACCAGGTCGGCACGGTCGCTGGTGGCAGTCTTCTGGTGGTCGGCGACGATCAGCACCTTGGCGGCGTTCAAGGCGGCGTCCACCTTGGCCGCGTCGGTGCGGGTATACAGATCGTTTTCCAGCACCACGATGGCGTCGGCGTTGCCGTCGATCACCGTTTGTAGCGCGGCATCCACGGATTCGCCACCAAGCATGGCCAGGCCGAGGCTGTTGGCTTCCGGTACCACGAGGCTGATGGAGCCGTTCTTGTCGCGCAGCTTCAAGGCCTTGGCGATGTTGGCGGCGGCCTCGATCAGTGCCTTGGAACCCAGCGAGGTGCCGGCGATGATCAGCGGACGTTTGGCGGCCAGCAGCGCGTCGGCGATGCGCTGGGCCAATTCGACGGCTTCGGCGTCCAGGCCGTCGACGGCAGGTGCGCTCGCGTCCAGGGCATGAGCCACGGCGAAACCGAGGCGGGCCAGGTCGTCGGGGGCGGCGTGCACGCATTCTTCAGCGATATCGTCGAGCTTGGTTTCCGCCAGGCTAGCGATAAACAGTGGGTTCAGCGCGTGCTGGCCGATGTTTTTCACGGCGGCGTCGAGCCAAGGCTGTACGCGCATGGCGTCGGCCATCTCTTCAGCCTTGCCTTTGACCGACTGACGCAGCGACAGCGCGATACGCGCGGCGGTCTGGGTCAGGTCTTCGCCGAGCACGAAGATGGCGTCGTGGTCTTCGATGTCGCGCATGTTCGGCACCGGCAGCGGGCTGTCGTTCAGCACCTGCAGAACCAGGCGGATACGCTCCAACTCACCGGCTTCGATACCGCTGTAGAAGTGCTCGGCGCCGACCAGTTCGCGCAACGCATAGTTGCTTTCGAGGCTGGCGCGTGGCGAGCCGATGCCGACAATCGTGCGGCCGCGCAGCAGGTCGGCGGCTTTATCCAAGGCTTCGTCGGTGCTCAGCTTCGCGCCGCCGGCCAACAGTGGCTGGCGTGGGCGGTCTTCGCGGTTGACATAGCCATAGCCGAAACGGCCACGGTCGCACAGGAAGTACTGGTTGACCGAACCGTTGAAGCGGTTTTCGATGCGACGCAGTTCGCCGTAGCGTTCGCCCGGGGAGATGTTGCAACCGCTGGAGCAGCCATGGCAGATGCTCGGGGCGAATTGCATGTCCCACTTACGGTTGTAACGCTCGGAGTGAGTCTTGTCGGTGAACACACCGGTCGGGCAGACCTCGGTGAGGTTGCCGGAGAACTCGCTTTCGAGCACGCCGTCTTCGACGCGACCGAAGTACACGTTGTCGTGGGCGCCGAATACGCCAAGGTCGGTGCCGCCGGCGTAGTCTTTATAGAAGCGCACGCAGCGGTAGCAGGCGATGCAGCGGTTCATCTCGTGGGAGATGAACGGGCCGAGGTCCTGGTTCTGGTGGGTACGCTTGGTGAAGCGATAGCGGCGCTCGTTGTGGCCGGTCATCACCGTCATGTCCTGCAGGTGGCAGTGACCGCCTTCCTCACAGACCGGGCAGTCGTGAGGGTGGTTGGTCATCAGCCACTCGACGACACTGGCGCGGAACGCCTTGGATTCTTCATCGTCGATGGAGATCCAGGTGTTGTCGGTGGCTGGGGTCATGCAGGACATGACGATACGACCACGGGTGTCGTTCTCGTCGGTGTATTGCTTGACCGCACACTGGCGACAGGCACCGACGCTACCAAGCGCGGGGTGCCAGCAGAAATAAGGGATGTCGAGGCCTAGTGACAGACACGCCTGTAACAGGTTGTCCGCCCCATCGACTTCGAGCGCTTTGCCGTCTACGTGGATAGTGGCCATGGTTCAAAGTTCTTCGTTGGCCCGTTGTCAGCGGGCGTGGCTAATGGAATCTTGTTATTCATGTGCATCTACACAGCCTTAAAGGCGTCAGCACATGACAAGGCGAAGGGCACGGACCCTTCGCCTGTTTAAGCGTTACGCACCGACCATGGTCGGTGATACCACCTGATTGAGGTCGCCTGCGCGGGTTGGCGCGATGCCGGCCTCGAATTCAGAGCGGAAGTATTTGATTGCGCTGCCCAATGGCTCCACGGCGCCCGGTGCGTGAGCACAGAAGGTCTTGCCTGGGCCGAGGAAACCGACCAGACCCAGCAGGGTCTCGATATCACCCTCGCGGCCTTCGCCTTTTTCCAGGGCCATCAGCAGCTTGACGCTCCACGGCAGGCCATCGCGGCATGGGGTGCAGAAGCCGCAGGATTCACGGGCGAAGAACTGCTCCATGTTGCGCAGCAACGAGACCATGTTGACAGTGTTGTCCACCGCCATCGCCAGGCCAGTACCCATGCGGGTGCCCACCTTGCCGATGCCGCCGGCGTACATTTGGGCGTCGAGATGCTCGGGCAGCAGGAAACCGGTACCGGCACCGCCTGGCTGCCAGGCTTTCAAGGTGTAGCCGTCGCGCATGCCGCCGGCGTAGTCCTCGAACAGCTCGCGGGCAGTCACGCCGAAGGGCAGCTCCCACAGGCCAGGATTCTTGACCTTGCCGGAGAAGCCCATGAGCTTGGTGCCCATGTCTTCGCTGCCTTCGCGGGCCAGGGATTTGTACCAGTCCACGCCGTCGGCGATGATCGCCGGCACGTTGCACAGGGTCTCGACGTTGTTCACACAGGTCGGCTTGCCCCACACGCCCACGGCGGCAGGGAAGGGCGGCTTGGAGCGCGGGTTGGCGCGACGGCCTTCGAGGGAGTTGATCAACGCGGTTTCTTCACCGCAGATATAACGCCCGGCGCCGGTGTGCACGAACAGTTCGAAGTCAAAACCCGAACCGAGGATATTCTTGCCCAGCAGGCCGGCGGCCTTGGCTTCTTCCACGGCACGGTTGAGGTGCTTGGCGGCGGTGGTGTACTCGCCGCGCAGGAAGATGTAGCCACGGTAGGTCTTCAATGCGCGGGCACTGATCAGCATGCCTTCGATCAGCAGATGGGGCAGTTGCTCCATCAGCATGCGGTCTTTCCAGGTGTTCGGCTCCATTTCATCCGCGTTGCACAAGAGGTAGCGGATGTTGATGGATTCGTCCTTGGGCATAAGGCCCCATTTGACGCCCGTGGGGAAGCCTGCACCGCCGCGGCCTTTGAGGCCAGCGTCTTTCACGGTCTGGACGATATCGTCCTGGGCCATGTCGGCGAAGGCCTTGCGCGCTGCGGCGTAACCGTTCTTGGCCTGGTACTCGTCAAACCATACCGGTTCGGCATCGTCACGCAGGCGCCAGGTCAATGGGTGAGTTTCGGGCGACCGCTGAATGCGGTTGGCCGGGCCGAAAGAAGTCAGGGTCATGGGTAGCCCTCGAGCAATTGGGTCACGCCAGCAGGCTGCACGTCACCGAATGTGTCGTCGTCGATCATCAACGCCGGCGCCTTGTCGCAGTTGCCCAGGCAGCACACCGGCAGCAGCGTGAAGCGGCCGTCCGGGGTGGTCTGGCCGAGGCCGATGCCCAGCTTGTTCTGGATTTCGCTGACCACGGATTCGTGACCGCCGATGTAGCAGACCATGCTGTCGCACACGCGAATGATGTGGCGGCCGACCGGCTGACGGAAGATCTGGCTGTAGAACGTGGCCACGCCTTCAACGTCGCTGGCGGGGATGCCGAGGATCTCGCCGATGGCGTAGAGGGCACCGTCCGGTACCCAGCCACGTTCCTTCTGGACGATCTTCAAGGCTTCGATCGACGCCGCGCGCGGGTCTTCGTAGTGATGCAGCTCGTGCTCGATGGCCGAGCGCTCGGTTTCACTCAAGGTGAAACGGTCTGTCTGGATAAGCGTGCTGTTCATGCTTAGCGGTCCACGTCGGCCATAACGAAATCGATACTACCCAGGTACGCAATCAAGTCCGCGACCATCTCGCCTTTGATCACCGAAGGGATCTGCTGCAAGTGGGCGAAGCTTGGGGTGCGAATCCGGGTGCGGTAGCTCATGGTGCCGCCATCGCTCGTCAGGTAATAACTGTTGATACCCTTGGTCGCTTCAATCATCTGGAAGGATTCGTTGGCCGGCATGACCGGGCCCCACGAAACTTGCAGGAAGTGCGTGATCAGGGTTTCGATGTGCTGCAGCGTGCGCTCTTTCGGCGGCGGCGTGGTCAGCGGGTGATCCGCCTTGTACGGGCCTGCCGGCATATTGCGCATGCACTGCTCGATGATTTTCAGGCTCTGGCGCATTTCTTCGACGCGTACGATGCAACGGTCGTAGGCATCGCCGTTGGCCGCCAGCGGTACTTCGAACTCGAAGTTCTCATAGCCGGAATACGGGCGTGCTTTACGCAGGTCGAAATCGCAACCGGTGGAACGCAGGCCAGCACCGGTGACGCCCCATTCCAGGGCTTCCTTGGTGTTGTACTGGGCGACGCCGATGGTACGACCCTTGAGGATGCTGTTGTCCAGGGCGGCCTTCTGGTACTCGTCCAGACGCTTGGGCATCCACTCGACGAACTCCTTGACCAGGCGCTCCCAGCCGTTCGGCAGATCGTGGGCCACACCACCAATGCGATACCAGGCCGGGTGCAGGCGGAAACCGGTGATGGCCTCGATGACCTTGTAGGCGCGCTGACGGTCGGTGAAGGTGAAAAACACCGGGGTCATGGCGCCGACGTCCTGGATATAGGTACCCAGGAACAGCAGGTGGCTGGTGATGCGGAAGAACTCGGCCATCATGATGCGGATGGTGTCGACGCGGTCTGGCACCTTGATGCCGGCCAGCTTCTCGACCGAGAGCACGTACGGCAGGTTGTTCATCACGCCGCCGAGGTAGTCGATACGGTCGGTGTAGGGGATGAAGCTATGCCAGGACTGACGCTCGGCCATCTTCTCGGCGCCACGGTGGTGGTAGCCGATGTCCGGTACGCAGTCGACGATTTCTTCGCCGTCTAGCTGCAGGATGATGCGGAAGGCACCGTGGGCCGAAGGGTGGTTAGGACCCAGGTTGAGGAACATGTAGTCCTCGTTGGCGCCGGAACGCTTCATGCCCCAGTCTTCCGGGCGGAAGCGCGCGGCCTCTTCTTCAAGCTGCTGCTTGGCGAGGTTGAGGCTGAACGGGTCGAATTCCGTGGCACGGGCCGGGAAGTCCTTGCGCAACGGGTGACCTTCCCAGGTCGGCGGCATCATGATGCGCGACAGGTGCGGGTGACCCGGGAAGTCGATGCCGAACATGTCCCAGACTTCGCGCTCGTACCAGCTGGCATTCGGCCAGATGCCGGTCACGGTTGGGATGCTCAGGTCGCTCTCGGACAGCGCGACCTTGATCATCACATCGCTGTTACGTTCCAGCGACATCAGGTGATAGAACACGGTGAAATCGGCGCCGCTCGGCAGCCCTTGACGCTTGGTGCGCAGACGTTCATCCACGCCATGCAGGTCATAGAGCATGACGTACGGCTTGGGCAGGTTGCGCAGGAAGGTCAGGACTTCGACGAGCTTGGCGCGCGCCACCCACAACACCGGCATACCGGTGCGCGTGGCCTGGGCGGTGAAGGCGTCAGGGCCAAAACGGTTATTGAGTTCGACGACCACATCCTGGTCGTCTGCCTTGTAAGGCGGGATGTACAGAGCACTGCCTGTAGTCATGGTTTTTTATCGCTTTCGGTCAACGTAAAGAATGAAGCCAGGTTTTCGTTCTATGAAAGAAGCGGCGCTGGATCAGACTTCGTCGGGGCTGCGCAGGTTGGTGACCTGAATACGCTGTTCGCGGCGCTGTTCCTTTTGTGACGGCATCTCGGCGCGATATACGCCTTGATCTCCGACAACCCAGGAAAGTGGGCGACGCTCCTTGCCAATCGATTCCTGCAACAGCATCAAGCCTTGCAGAAATGCTTCAGGACGGGGCGGGCAGCCAGGCACGTAGACGTCCACGGGCAGGAACTTGTCCACCCCCTGGACCACGGAGTAGATATCGTACATGCCACCGGAGTTGGCGCACGAACCCATGGAGATAACCCACTTCGGCTCGAGCATTTGCTCGTAGAGACGCTGGATGATCGGCGCCATCTTGATAAAGCAGGTACCGGCGATAACCATGAAATCCGCCTGGCGCGGCGAGGCCCGGATCACTTCGGCGCCGAAGCGCGCAATGTCGTGGGGCGCCGTGAAGGCGGTGGTCATTTCCACGTAGCAGCACGAAAGGCCGAAGTTGTACGGCCACAGGGAGTTCTTACGCCCCCAGTTGACCGCGCCACTCAGCACGTCTTCGAGTTTGCCCATGTAGATGTTTTTGTGGACTTGATCTTCTAACGGATCGGAGACGGTTTCCCGTTCGCCGATGGGGTACTGCTCGTTAGGAGCATCCGGGTCGATCCTGGTGAGATTGTATTGCATCGCCAAAGCCTCATTGTTTCAGCTTCGCTTGCCGCTTGCGACGAGCTTCCGGAGCCCAGTCAAGGGCGCCCACTCGGAACAGGTAGACAAGACCTGCCAACAGAATTGCTATGAAAACGAGAGCTTCGACGAATCCGGTCCAGCCGCTTTCGCGGACGGACACAGACCAGGCAAAGAGAAAGAGGGCTTCGATATCGAAGATCACGAACAGCATCGCGACCAGATAGAATTTGGCTGAGAGCCGCAAGCGGGCGCCACCTGTAGGTAGCATGCCGGACTCGAACGGTTCGTTTTTGCTGCGGCCCCAGGCTTTTGACCCGAGGAGGCTGGAGACGCCGAGCATGAAGGCACAGAGGCCGACAACACCGAGGAGGAAAATGGCAAAGCCCCAGTTGTGGGCCATGAGTCCTGTCGCTTCGGTCATGCTGGAAATCCTTAACAGAGAGCAAAGGTCTCTGAGCTCGAAAAAAGTAACGATGCAGTGACGATATGTCGCAGCGTAGTCAACCGCGGTGATTTTATGGCTAAACACCGGGCAAGTAAAATTCCGATGGCGAAATTATTCGATGGAATAAGGACATAGTGCACCTTTGTGGGGCTGCAGCCCTTGTGGCGTGGGCATTAGCGGGCATTTGATCAATTGTGTTTTGTTTAGGTTGTAACGAAGTTTCTATGTTCTAAATGATAATGAATATTGTTTGGGCGAGTTTTAAGCGGGTGGTCATGGTGTGGCGAGGGAAGTTGCCGTTACTTGCTCGGTTACCGCTAGTTGTTGGAGCGGAACTTTTAACCGATTTATCTGCAACGAATACCGCTCTGGATCAAGGTTTTGTACAAAATCTTCAGGTTGCAAGGTTCCTCATGCGGGAGGGGGGGCCCCGATGGCTGAGTGTCAGGCTATAGCTTTCTTGCTGATCCCCCTCTATCGAGGGCAAGCCCGCTCTCTGATGAGGTGTGTGCGGGCAAAAAAACGCCCCGAACCAGTCGGGGCGTCAGATCGTGCGGCACTGCGGTTAGCTTTTTAAGAAGTCCGCCGTGGCCGTGTACTCACATCGATCAGTGAAACTGCTCTTCTTCGGTCGAACCGGTCAGCGCGGTCACGGACGAGGTGCCGCCCTGGATCACGGTGGTCATGTCGTCGAAGTAGCCGGTGCCCACTTCCTGCTGGTGAGCCACGAAGGTGTAACCCTTGGCGGCGTCAGCGAATTCCTGCTCTTGCAGCTTGACGTAAGCGGTCATGTCGTTGCGGGCGTAGTCGTGCGCCAGGTTGAACATGCTGTGCCACATGTTGTGGATGCCAGCCAGGGTGATGAACTGGTGTTTGTAGCCCATGGCGGACAGTTCGCGCTGGAACTTGGCGATGGTCGCGTCGTCCAGGTTCTTCTTCCAGTTGAAAGAAGGCGAGCAGTTGTAGGACAGCAGTTGGTCCGGGTATTCCTTCTTGATCGCTTCGGCGAAGCGACGGGCTTCGTCCAGGTCCGGCTTTGCAGTTTCGCACCAGATCAGGTCGGCGTACGGGGCATAGGCCAAGCCGCGGGCAATGGCTTGATCCAGACCTGCGCGCACTTTGTAGAAACCTTCCTGGGTACGCTCGCCCGTGACGAACGGCTGGTCGTACGGATCGCAGTCCGAGGTCAGCAGGTCGGCAGCGTTGGCGTCGGTGCGGGCCAGGATGATGGTCGGCGTGCCGGCAACGTCAGCAGCCAGACGCGCCGCGGTCAGTTTCTGTACCGCTTCTTGGGTCGGTACCAGTACCTTGCCGCCCATGTGGCCGCATTTCTTCACCGACGCCAGTTGGTCTTCGAAGTGCACGCCGGCAGCGCCGGCCTCGATCATGCTCTTCATCAGCTCATAGGCGTTCAGTACGCCGCCGAAACCGGCTTCGGCGTCAGCCACGATCGGCGCGAAGTAGTCGATGTAGCCTTCGTCGCCTGGGTTCTTGCCGGCTTTCCACTGGATCTGGTCGGCGCGACGGAACGAGTTGTTGATACGCTTGACCACGGTCGGTACGGAGTCCACCGGGTACAGCGATTGGTCGGGGTACATGGATTCAGCGGAGTTGTTGTCCGCCGCCACTTGCCAGCCGGACAGGTAGATCGCCTGGATACCGGCTTTTACCTGCTGGACTGCCTGGCCGCCAGTGAGGGCGCCCATGCAGTTGACGAAATCTTTGTCGGGACGGAAGGATGGCTTGGCACCTTGAGTGACCAGGTTCCACAGCTTCTCGGCGCCGAGTTTTGCAAAGGTGTGCTCAGGTTGAACCGAGCCGCGCAGGCGGACGACGTCAGCAGCGGAGTAAGCGCGGGTCACGCCTTTCCAGCGTGGGTTCTCAGCCCAGTCTTTTTCAAGGGCTGCAATTTGCTGTTCGCGTGTCAGTGCCATGGGGAAAAACCTCGTCGCGTCTTTGTGGAAAATCTACTGGGTTGAACATTCCGTTGGCCAGCCACTGTAGTCAGTGCGTGGTCATGGCTGCTCGCTGATCAGAAGCGTAGGCGGTCAGGTCAGGTTCGACGGGGTAGGCGACAGGATGAACGATGGCTCAAGGGGGAGTTGAGCAGGTAAGGGCAGACTGCGAACGGTCTTCGGGCGTCGTGGGCCTTTGTACGATCCATCAGTGTGTTGCCGGGTTACCTGGTTAGCTTCCGTCCCTCGGGACAACTTCGTTCCAGTCGCAACCTCGTCAAACACGCCTTGTGGGCGGTACAGACACGAATCGGCTCGGGTGGGTAGCTTGGAGCGACGATCCGAAGGCCCTTGCCAGGGCCCCTGATTAGCGGGAGCGAGGCCATCATGCCCAGGCTTTTTTCGATCGTCAAATGTTTTGTAGTGCTTTTTTTCAGGCACTACATCTTTAGTCTAATACGACTCGTCAGTCAGTTTTTGGTGCTTCAGTTCAGGGTGTCGACCTTGACCCGCAATGTCAGGTCATCGCGGCCCTGCGTAGAGTAGGTGCGGGTTGCGGAGGTTTTATCGGCCTGAGTCTGGCGATTGATGCCGGCCAGAGGAATCCACTCGCCCAGGCGGCCGCTGATGGTTGTGTCGGTGCTTTGCACGTTCACTACATCGGGACGTTCCTGGCTCATGCGGTCACGGTTGGTACTGATCGCCAGGTGTACGGTGTCGCCGGTGACGCTGGCGGTGATATAGAACCCTTGGGTGACGTTGCGATACTGGGTCTGGTTTTGCAGGCGCCCGTAGCTGTCTTGCGAGGTGGTAGTCAGCGGGACGCTCTGGCCGACCTGGATCAGTGCGGGCACGCCTTCACTGGCCTGGATCTGCTGAATGCCGCCGTCGCGGCTGACGGTGCCGTAGCTGATGATGCGGGTCTGGCTGTCGCCGGTGTCCTGCTGATTGTTTTCATTGGTGTCGACGGTGATCAGCAGGCGCTTGGCTGGCGTATCCAGTTGTGCCAGCAGGGTGCGTAATCCCTGCACTTTGTCGGGGGCAGCGTTGACGATCAGCTGGTTGCCATAGGCGCTGACCGTACCGTCCTTGCCGATAAAATTCTGTGCCACCGGCAATAGGTCGGCGCTGGTGCGGTTGCTGAGGTTGAGGACTTCGGTGTCGGCGCTGGCCGAGACGCTTACAGCCAGGAGGAGGGCGGTGAGCAGGGTGCGTAGGTGCATGTCCGTTATCTCTGCGAGTCAATTAGGCGTGATAGTGCCAGTTTGTCGGCCTGGGCGGTCGCTTATTGAATCGTAGACGGCAAAATGCCCCGCATGGCAGGGCATTGCTGGTGGTGCTGAAATAGCTATCGGGGGCAAGCCCCCTCCCACATGTTGACCCTGTACATTTCAAATGTGGGAGGGGGCTTGCCCCCGATAGCAGCGACGCGATCTCGAATCAGGCTCCGCGCACCATATCGACATGGGGAATCCCGACTTCCAGGAATTCATCGCTGACGATCTCGAAACCCAAGCGCTCATAGAACGGTGCGGCATACACCTGGGCGCTGAGGAATTGCTTGGTCTGGCCACGTTTTTCAGCCGCTTCGATCACCGCCTCCATCAGCTTGTCGCCCACCTTCAGACCGCGCCAGTCCTTGAGTACCGACACGCGGCCAATCTCGCCGCTGGGCAGCAGGCGCGCGGTACCAATCGGAAAGTCACCCTCGTAAGCGAGGAAATGCATGGCATCTGCGTCGTCGGAGTCCCACTCCAGTTCGGGTGGGACCGATTGTTCAGCGATAAACACCGCTTCACGAATGCGCCGAATCTCAGCGATATCCTTATGCCAGTCCGCGACACTTACGTGAATCTTATTCATCGGCAAATCCCAGGCTTCCTTGCTTCACCAGTTCGCACAGCAGGGCGCGACCGTCTTCGTCCGCCAGCCACGGGCCGAGGTTCTCGGCGTGCAGGGCATCGGCGGAGCAAATCATTTTCAGCAGTTCGCGCAATTTACCCGGCAAGTAGCGACTCTGGCCGCTGGCGAACAGCAGCACGTCATCGTCCACTTCCGACCAGGCCATGCGCGCGCTCGGGTTGCGCACCAGAATCGCGCCGTCCTGCAGGCTGGCGACGAAATCTTCTTCGCCCAGCTCTTCGCCGGCTACCAATTCCGGATAGCGCGGCTCGGTCATGAATTGGCCGAACCAGGTCAGCAGCATGCGCTCGTCGCTCATATGCTCGGCCAGCAGGCTCTTGAGGCGATCGAGGGCGTCGCTCTGGATCTGGTGCGGGTCGCTGACCGGCTGGACGTCGGCGTCGGTGTAGCGCTCTTCGTCGGTCAGGTATTGAGCGAGGAAGTCGGTGAAGTGGGTCAGCACTTCGGCTGCGCTTGGGGCGCGGAAGCCGACGGAGTAGGTCATGCAATCGTCTTCGGCAATGCCGTAGTGGGCCAGGCGCGGTGGCAGGTAGAGCATGTCACCCGGTTCCAGTACCCATTCGGCGCTTTCTTCGAATTCAGCCAGGATGCGCAGGTCGGCGTGTTGCAGCAGCGGGCTCTCGGAGTTGCACATCTGGCCGATCTTCCAGTTGCGCTTGCCTTGGGCCTGCAGCAGGAACACATCGTAGTTATCGAAGTGCGGGCCGACGCTGCCGCCGGGCGCGGCAAAGCTGATCATCACATCGTCGATGCGCCAGCTTGGCAGGAAGCGGAACTGCTCTAGCAGTTCGGCCACTTCCGGTACGAACTGATCGACCGCTTGCACCAGCAGGGTCCATTCGCGCTCGGGCAGTGTGCTGAAGGCGTCTTCGGCAAACGGGCCGCGGCGCAGTTCCCATGGACGTTCGCCGTGCTCGATCACCAGGCGCGATTCGACTTCTTCTTCCAAGGCCAGGCCGGCCAGTTCGTCGGCGTCGATGGGGCTTTCGAAGTCAGGGATGGCCTGACGGATCAGCAACGGCTTTTTCTGCCAGTAGTCGCGCAGGAATTCCCGTGCCGTGATGCCGCCCAGAAGTTGAAGAGGAATATCAGGATTCATGTGTAACCTATTGAAAAAAAGCACTTTTCAGACTGGAATAAAAACGCCCGGCGCGGCCGGGCGTCTCAAGGGTCTTGCTTGGATCAGATGCGCTTGGCCTGGGCCACGGCATTACCGATGTAGTTGGCCGGGGTGAGCAGTTTCAGCTCGGCCTTGGCAGCAGCTGGCATATCCAGGCCATCGATGAAAGTTTGCAGCGCTTCAGGGCTGATGCCCTTGCCACGCGTCAACTCTTTGAGCTTCTCGTAGGGGTTTTCGATGTTGTAGCGACGCATCACGGTCTGGATCGGCTCGGCCAGTACTTCCCAGCAAGCGTCCAGGTCAGCGGCGATTTTCTGCTCGTTGAGTTCCAGTTTGCTGATGCCTTTGAGGCTGGCTTCGTACGCGATCACGCTGTGAGCGAAGCCCACGCCGAGGTTACGCAGTACGGTGGAATCGGTCAGGTCGCGCTGCCAGCGAGAGATCGGCAACTTGCTGGCCAGGTGCTGAAACAGGGCGTTGGCGATGCCGAGGTTGCCTTCGGAGTTTTCGAAGTCGATCGGGTTGACCTTGTGCGGCATGGTCGACGAACCGATTTCGCCGGCAATGGTGCGCTGCTTGAAGTAGCCCAGGGAGATGTAGCCCCAGATATCGCGATCGAAGTCGATCAGGATGGTGTTGAAGCGCGCAATGGCGTCGAACAGCTCGGCGATGTAGTCGTGGGGTTCGATCTGCGTGGTGTACGGGTTGAACCCCAGGCCCAGCTCGTCTTCGATAAATGCACGGGCGTTGGCTTCCCAGTCGATCTCGGGGTAGGCCGACAGGTGGGCGTTGTAGTTGCCCACGGCGCCGTTGATCTTGCCCAGCAACGGCACGGCGGCCACTTGGGCGATCTGGCGCTCCAGGCGGTAGACCACGTTGGCCAGCTCTTTGCCCAGGGTGGTTGGCGAGGCCGGTTGGCCGTGGGTGCGCGACAGCATCGGCACGTCGGCGAAACGGATCGCCAGCTCGCGGATAGCGTTGGCGGTCTGGCGCATCAGCGGCAGCATCACGTCATCGCGGCCTTCGCGCAGCATCAGGGCGTGGGACAGGTTATTGATGTCCTCGCTGGTGCAGGCAAAGTGGATGAACTCGCTGACCTGGGCCAGTTCCGGCAGCTTGGCCGCTTGCTCTTTGAGCAGGTACTCGATGGCTTTGACGTCGTGGTTGGTGGTGCGCTCGATCTCTTTCACACGCTCGGCGTGCTCCAGGGAGAAATTTTCCGCCAGGGTGTTGAGCACGGCGTTGGCTTCGGCGGAAAACGCCGGCACTTCGCTGATGGCAGGGTGAGCGGCCAGGCGCTGGAGCCAGCGCACTTCAACCAAGACGCGGGCACGGATCAGGCCGTACTCGCTGAAAATTGGGCGCAGGGCCTGGGTTTTGCCGGCGTAGCGGCCGTCAACAGGGGAAACCGCAGTGAGCGAAGAGAGCTGCATGGGGTGTTCTCGGACAGTCGGGCAACGAAATGGGGCGCGTATCATACATGAAAAAATCCGCCGGTCCGTCGCCAACTGACCGGCGTATTACGCGTAATGGCTTGAAAACAGCCTGCTGCTGCGACTTATTCGTTGCGCATCAACGGGTAAAGCTCTTTAAGTAATTTGCGACGGCTGATGACCAACTGCCAACGATGACCGCCCAACTGGCGCCATAACCGCGCCGAACGAATACCGGCCAGCAACAGGGCGCGGATTTTCGACGCGTTGTTGGGTTGTTGCAGGTTGCGCATGTCGCCATGTACCTGGATACGCTGGCGCAGGGTGCTCAAGGTGTCTTGGTACAGCGCACCACAGGCGGCGATCACGTTTTCGTGGGCCGGGCCGAAGTGCTCCACCTGGGACTGGATTTGTGGCAGACGCTTGCCGATGGTCTCCAGCATGTCCTCGCGCTTGGCCAATTGGCGCTCCAGACCGAGCATCGACAGGGCGTACCGCAGTGGCTCGCGTTGCAAGGTGCTGGGGTCGCGTTCCAGGGCGCCGATCAGGGCGCGATAACCTTCGCGCAGCGCCAGGTCGTCGCCGCCGTAGACTTCCAGGGTGTCCTTGGGGTCGCGGATCAACAGGCTGCCGAGCATGCAGGTCAGGCCAGCCTCGCCGACCTGGCCGGTCTTGGCGATCTTGTCCACCAGCACGGCGGCCAGAAATACGCCGCCCAGTGCGGTCAATTGCTCCTGGATCGGGCTCATGCCGGGTTGCTCCAGGGTTCGGCGACTTCGATCACGCCACCGCCCAGGCAGATCTCGCCGTCATAGAACACCACGGACTGGCCAGGGGTGACAGCGCGTTGCGGGTCATCGAAGGTGGCGCGGTAGCCGTTGGCGGTTTTTTCCAGGGTGCAGGGCTGATCGCTCTGGCGATAGCGCACTTTGGCGGTCAGGCGGCGCGGGGTGCTGAGGTCGATCGGGTTGACCCAGTAGATCTCCGACGCCAACAGCGCGCCGGAGAATAGCAGCGGATGTTCATTGCCCTGGCCGACGATCAGCACGTTGTGCTCCAGATCTTTGACCAGCACGTACCACGGCTCTTCACCGGCGTCTTTTAAGCCGCCGATCCCTAGGCCCTGGCGTTGACCGATGGTGTGATACATCAGGCCATGATGACGGCCAATGACTTCACCTTCGGTGGTCTTGATCTCGCCCGGTTGTGCTGGCAGGTATTGCTTGAGGAAGTCGCTGAAGCGGCGTTCGCCGATAAAGCAGATCCCGGTGGAATCCTTCTTCTTGGCGGTGGCCAGGCCGTGCTGCTCGGCAATCTTGCGCACTTCGGGCTTTTCCAGTTCGCCCACGGGGAACAAGGTCTTGGCGATCTGTTCGCCACCGACGGCATGCAGGAAGTAGCTCTGGTCTTTGTTCGGGTCCAGGCCCTTGAGCAGTTCGGTGCGCCCGTCGATATCGCGACGACGCACATAGTGGCCTGTGGCAATCAGGTCGGCGCCGAGCATCATGGCGTAGTCGAGGAACGCCTTGAACTTGATTTCGCGGTTGCACAGGATGTCCGGGTTCGGCGTGCGACCGGCCTTGTACTCGGCCAGGAAGTGCTCGAACACGTTGTCCCAGTACTCGGCGGCGAAGTTGGCGGTGTGCAGCTTGATACCGATCTTGTCGCACACGGCCTGGGCATCCGCCAGGTCGTCCATGGCGGTGCAATATTCCGTTCCATCGTCTTCTTCCCAGTTCTTCATGAACAGGCCTTCCACCTCATAGCCCTGCTCCATGAGCAGAACGGCGGAAACGGAAGAATCCACGCCGCCGGACATGCCGACGATGACGCGCTTCTTTTGTGTGTCAGAAGGGGCTGGATCACGCATAGGGTTTCAACGGGTGTCTTGAAAAAGGACGCGATTCTAACAGGCTGCGGCCTCTAAGGCTAAAGAGAAGGGCGGATCAATTCGAGACTGTGGCAGTGGCCGGCCAGATAATCATCGATACAGCGAATGATCAGCTCGCTGCGCCAGTCCTCGCGCAGGTCCATCAGTTCGTCGCGAGTGAGCCAGCGGGCGCGCATGATGCCTTCGTCGAGCTGATAGTCGGGATGGTGTTTCAGGGCCTTGGCGATGAAGCACACACGCTGGTAGGTCACGCCGTTGCTCGGGGCGGTGTACAGGTAGATGCCGACTATGCCGGTGGCTTCGACGTCCCAGCCGGTCTCTTCGAGGGTTTCGCGTACGGCGGCTTCGGTCAGGGTTTCATGTGGATCGAGGTGGCCGGCAGGCTGATTGAGTACGGCGCGACCGCCCTTAAGTTCTTCGACCATCAGGAACTTGCCATTGTCTTCGACGATGGTGGCGACGGTGATGTGGGGTTGCCAGGTCATGGAGGCCTCGATTAAAGATATGACGCGGTGTTTGAGCAGAATTGCGGCCAGTGTAGGAGGGGGCTTGCCCCCGATGACGGTGTGTCAATTAGCAATAGCTAGACTGATCCATCGCCATCGGGGGCAAGCCCCCTCCCACATTTGATCTGGTTTCTTCAGTTGAGCGCTGGAAACAGAAACCCCGGCACTGGGCCGGGGCTTCATTGCATCCTTACAACCTTACTTCAACTTGGCAATCGCCGCGTTGAACGTGTTGCTCGGGCGCATGGCCTTGCTGGTCAGCTCAGGGTTCGGTGCGTAGTAGCCGCCGATGTCCACTGGCTTGCCCTGTACGGCATTGAGCTCGGCGACGATGGTCGCTTCGTTCGCAGCCAGGGTTTTGGCCAGTTCGCCGAACTGTGCTTGCAATGCCGTGTCTTCGGTCTGAGCGGCCAGGGCCTGGGCCCAGTACAGCGCCAGGTAGAAGTGGCTGCCGCGGTTGTCGATGTTGCCGACTTTGCGCGATGGCGACTTGTTGTTGTCCAGGAACTGACCGGTGGCCTGGTCCAGGGTCTTGGATAGTACCAGGGCCTTCGGGTTGTTGTAGGTGACGCCCAGGTGTTCGAGGGACGCGGCCAGGGCCAGGAATTCACCCAGGGAGTCCCAGCGCAGGAAGTTTTCTTCCAGCAATTGCTGTACGTGCTTCGGTGCAGAGCCGCCAGCGCCGGTTTCGAACAGGCCGCCGCCGTTCATCAGCGGCACGATGGACAGCATTTTGGCGCTGGTGCCCAGTTCCATGATTGGGAACAGGTCGGTCAGGTAGTCACGCAGGACGTTGCCGGTCACCGAGATGGTGTCCAGGCCCTTGCGTGTGCGTTCCAGGGTGAACTTCATCGCGTCGACCGGCGACATGATGCGGATGTCCAAACCTTCGGTGTTGTGGTCTTTCAGGTAGGCCTGAACTTTCTCGACCACCACGCCGTCGTGGGCGCGCTTAGGGTCCAGCCAGAAAATGGCCGGGGTGTTGCTGGCGCGGGCGCGGTTGACGGCGAGCTTGACCCAGTCTTGGATCGGCGCGTCTTTGGTCTGGCACATGCGGAAGATGTCGCCAGCTTCGACGCTCTGTTCCATCAGCAGGTTGCCCTTGCTGTCGGTGACGCGGACCACGCCGTCAGCCTTGATCTGGAACGTCTTGTCGTGGGAGCCGTACTCTTCGGCTTTCTTGGCCATCAGGCCAACGTTCGGAACGCTGCCCATGGTGGTTGGGTCGAACGCGCCATTGGCCTTGCAGTCTTCGATGACGGCTTGGTAGATGGTGGCGTAGCAACGATCCGGGATCACAGCCTTGGTGTCGTGCAGTTGGCCGTCGGTGCCCCACATTTTGCCGGAGTCACGGATCATGGCCGGCATCGAAGCGTCGACAATTACGTCGCTCGGCACGTGCAGGTTGGTGATGCCCTTGTCTGAGTTGACCATCGCCAGGGAAGGGCGAGCGGCGTAAACGGCCTGGATGTCGGCTTCGATCTGCGCTTGTTGGTCGGCCGGCAGGGTCTTGATGCGAGCGTACAGGTCGCCGATGCCGTTGTTCAGGTTGAAGCCGATCTGTTCCAGCACGGCGGCGTGCTTGGTCAGGGCGTCTTTATAGAACTCGGCAACGATCTGGCCGAACATGATCGGGTCGGAGACCTTCATCATGGTGGCTTTGAGGTGGACCGACAGCAATACGCCTTTTTGCTTGGCGTCTTCGATCTCGGCGGCAATGAACGTACGCAGGGCGTTCTTGCTCAGTACGGCGCTGTCGAGGATTTCGCCAGCCTGAACGGAAGTCTTTTCCTTCAGCACGGTGGCGGTGCCGTCTTTGGCGATCAGCTCGATCTTCACGGTGTCAGCGGCTTCGATTTGTACGGCTTTTTCGCTGCCGTAGAAGTCGCCGTTGCTCATGTGAGCGACGTGGGACTTGGAGTCTGCCGCCCAGGCGCCCATTTTGTGCGGGTGCTTGCGTGCGTAGTTCTTGACCGACAGCGGCGCGCGGCGGTCGGAGTTGCCTTCGCGCAGTACCGGGTTTACGGCGCTGCCTTTGACCTTGTCGTAACGGGCACGGGTTTCTTTTTCCGCGTCGGTGGTTACGGTTTCCGGGTAGTCCGGAAGGGCGTAGCCCTGGGCCTGCAATTCTTTGATCGCCGCCTGCAATTGAGGGGTCGAGGCGCTGATGTTAGGCAGTTTGATGATGTTGGCTTCAGGAGTTACGGCCAGGTCGCCCAGTTCGGCGAGGTGGTCCGGTACGGCCTTGTTACCCAGTTGCTCGGGGAAGCTTGCGAGGATGCGCCCGGCGAGGGAAATGTCGCGGGTTTCCACGGCAATATCAGCGGAAGCGGTGAAGGCCTCTACGATAGGCAGCAGTGAATAGGTGGCGAGGGCTGGAGCTTCGTCGGTGAAGGTGTAGATGATCTTCGAGCGGGTGGGCATATTCGGATTAACTCTCTTCTTTGCTGAAAGCGTGCGCAGAAACTCGAGATGCGCCGGGTGGAGCGCGTTCGTTCAAAGTCATCCATGAGCGAAATATCGAGGTTTCTTCGCGGTGATGTTGGGTTGCATCAGTCGAGCGTCAAGCGGGTGGACTATTGTAATAGTCCTGCTTTCTGGCGGAGGGCCCGGTTCTAGAGCGGTCTGCCGGCGTGACTCTTGGGTCAGCGGCGGCATTATACATAGGTCGCTATGCTTACGCTGAGCCTTCATACAAAAGGTGGGTCGTCCATTGGTCTAAAGGTCGCAGGTACTGGTTTACGCCTAAAGTCGCACGATGTGCTCAAGATTGGCGTTTTTCCCTTTGCTTTCAGGCTTGTAGGCGACAATTTATGCTGTTTTCGATGCAAATGAGCATGGCGCAAGGTTTCGGTCGCCATTTATCTGGAGTAGGCTCGAACGCAGCCAGATGTTCAATCCAACGATGGAGTTCAGCATGGGATACAAGAAGATTCAGGTTCCGGCAGTCGGCGACAAAATCACCGTCAACGCAGACCATTCTCTCAATGTTCCTGACCACCCGATCATCCCGTTCATCGAGGGTGACGGCATTGGCGTCGACATCAGCCCGGTGATGATCAAGGTCGTCGACGCAGCGGTTGCCAAGGCTTACGGCGGCAAGCGCAAGATTTCCTGGATGGAGGTTTATGCCGGCGAGAAAGCGACACAGGTTTACGACCAAGATACCTGGCTGCCTCAGGAAACCCTGGACGCAGTTAAGGACTACGTGGTGTCGATCAAGGGCCCGTTGACTACCCCGGTGGGTGGCGGTATCCGTTCGTTGAACGTTGCCCTGCGTCAGCAACTCGATCTGTATGTGTGCCTGCGCCCTGTGCGTTGGTTCGAAGGCGTGCCCAGCCCGGTGAAAAAGCCTGGCGACGTGGACATGACCATCTTCCGTGAGAACTCCGAAGATATTTACGCCGGTATTGAATGGAAAGCCGGTTCGCCGGAAGCGATCAAAGTGATCAAGTTCCTTAAGGAGGAAATGGGCGTCACTAAGATTCGCTTCGACCAGGACTGCGGGATTGGCGTCAAGCCGGTGTCCAAGGAAGGTACTCAGCGTCTGGCGCGTAAAGCCCTGCAATATGTCGTGGATAACGACCGTGACTCGCTGACCATCGTGCACAAAGGCAACATTATGAAGTTCACCGAAGGTGCCTTCAAAGAATGGGCCTACGAAGTGGCTGCGCAGGAGTTTGGCGCGACTCTGTTGGATGGCGGTCCTTGGATGCAGTTCAAGAACCCGAAAACCGGCAAAAACGTGGTGGTCAAAGATGCGATTGCTGACGCCATGCTCCAGCAGATACTGCTGCGCCCAGCCGAATATGACGTGATCGCGACCCTTAACCTCAACGGTGACTACCTGTCCGATGCCCTCGCGGCGGAGGTGGGTGGGATTGGTATCGCGCCAGGCGCCAACCTGTCCGACACCGTGGCGATGTTCGAAGCCACCCACGGCACAGCGCCCAAATATGCGGGCAAAGATCAGGTCAACCCAGGTTCGCTGATTCTGTCGGCGGAAATGATGTTGCGCCATATGGGCTGGACCGAAGCTGCGGACTTGATCATCAAGGGCACCAACGGGGCGATTTCGGCCAAGACCGTGACCTATGATTTCGAGCGCCTGATGGAGGGCGCGAAGCTGGTGTCGTCGTCAGGCTTTGGTGATGCGTTGATTTCGCATATGTAAGGCAGGCTAAAAAACGGCCATTCTGCAGAACCAGAATGGCCGTTTTTTTTGCAGGCTATTTACCCAAATGTGATCAGGCCAGTTGCTTATTTTGTTTAGAGGGCTGGTCTTTTTTGGGCTGTTTTTCGTGCGTAACGTCGTGGGCCGTCCCAGGCGCTGCCGCGCAGGCCGCACAAATTGCGACGGCATGCAGTCCCTTTGGCCCCTGAATGATCTCGAACTCCACGCTTTGGCCTGCTTTCAGCGTCTTGTAGCCGTCCATGGTGATCGCTGAATAGTGCGCAAAAAGGTCCTCGCTTTTACCTTCTTCATTAATAAAGCCATATCCCTTGGCATTATTGAACCACTTGACCTTGCCTTTGATCTTGACGCCAGACATAACCCATTTCCTTCTGCACCAGACTCCATCACTGGAGTATCATCCAGTTTATCCGTCCTAACCCGAATAAATAAGGTTGACTGCGCGGACCTTTTTTACCCACTGTGGGTTCTATTGGTTGTAACACCGATTTGCCGATAGTCAAGGCGACCAATCGCTCAGCGTTGAAATTCTGACAGGTTGCCCCCACCACTGTATTGAACAACTGACGAACCTTTCTTTCCATGCATGCAATCAGCCAGATTCGACTAACATTCAATCAGGATCGACCGGATCACGAACACGATGACGACGGTTCTGCAGGCATTGCTGTTCAGGAGGCCAAGCCTGCCTTACAGGCGCCGCCGATGTACAAGGTGGTTTTGTTCAACGATGACTACACACCGATGGATTTCGTGGTCGAAGTGCTCGAGGTGTTTTTTAACCTGAACCGCGAGTTGGCGACCAAGGTAATGCTGGCCGTTCATACAGAAGGACGGGCAGTATGTGGAGTGTTTACCCGCGACATCGCCGAGACAAAGGCCATGCAGGTCAACCAGTACGCCAGGGAAAGCCAGCATCCGCTACTCTGTGAAATCGAGAAGGACGGTTAACGCCGACCACTTGGGTATGAGGTGAAGCTATGTTAAACCGCGAGCTCGAAGTCACCCTCAATCTTGCCTTCAAGGAGGCTCGCTCGAAGCGTCATGAATTCATGACCGTCGAGCACCTGCTGCTGGCACTTTTGGATAACGAAGCTGCCGCCACCGTTCTGCGTGCGTGCGGCGCCAATCTCGATAAGCTCAAGCATGATCTGCAGGAGTTTATCGACTCCACCACGCCACTGATCCCCGTGCATGACGAGGACCGTGAAACCCAGCCTACCCTGGGCTTTCAGCGGGTATTGCAGCGTGCTGTGTTCCACGTACAGAGCTCCGGTAAGCGCGAAGTCACAGGGGCCAATGTGCTCGTGGCGATCTTCAGCGAACAGGAAAGTCAGGCTGTGTTTCTGCTCAAGCAGCAGAGCGTTGCCCGTATTGATGTCGTCAACTACATCGCCCACGGTATCTCCAAAGTGCCAGGGCACGGCGATCATTCCGAGGGTGAGCAGGATATGCAGGACGACGAGGGCGGTGAGTCTTCTTCTTCGGGCAATCCACTGGATGCCTATGCCAGCAACCTCAACGAACTGGCGCGCCAGGGGCGGATCGATCCGCTGGTGGGGCGTGAGCTTGAGGTCGAGCGGGTAGCGCAGATCCTCGCGCGCCGTCGCAAGAACAACCCCTTGCTGGTCGGCGAGGCAGGTGTGGGCAAGACTGCGATAGCCGAAGGTCTGGCCAAGCGTATTGTCGACAACCAAGTGCCGGATCTGCTGGCCAATAGTGTTGTGTACTCACTCGACTTGGGTGCGTTGCTTGCCGGTACCAAATACCGCGGCGACTTTGAGAAGCGCTTCAAGGCATTGCTGGGCGAGTTGAAAAAACGTCCCCAGGCGATTCTGTTTATTGACGAAATCCACACCATCATCGGAGCCGGTGCGGCTTCCGGCGGGGTCATGGATGCTTCCAATTTACTCAAGCCGTTGCTGTCGTCAGGTGATATCCGCTGCATCGGTTCGACCACGTTCCAGGAATTTCGCGGAATCTTCGAAAAAGACCGCGCCTTGGCGCGCCGCTTCCAGAAGGTCGATGTGTCCGAGCCGTCGGTGGAAGACACCATCGGCATCCTGCGCGGGCTGAAAGGGCGTTTCGAATCGCACCATGGCATCGAGTACACCGACGAGGCGCTGCGTTCGGCTGCGGAGCTGGCATCGCGCTACATCAATGATCGACACATGCCGGATAAGGCGATCGATGTGATTGATGAGGCGGGCGCTTACCAGCGTCTCCAGCCGGTCGAGAAACGCGTCAAGCGCATCGACGTGCCGCAGGTTGAAGATATCGTGGCCAAGATTGCGCGGATTCCGCCAAAGCACGTCACCAGCTCCGACAAAGAGCTGCTGCGTAACCTGGAGCGTGATCTCAAGCTGACCGTGTTCGGCCAGGATGCGGCCATCGACTCGTTGTCCACCGCGATCAAGTTGTCGCGTGCGGGCCTCAAGTCGCCGGACAAGCCTGTCGGTTCGTTCCTGTTCGCTGGTCCTACCGGCGTTGGTAAGACCGAGGCGGCGCGGCAGTTGGCCAAGGCCATGGGGATCGAGTTGGTTCGCTTCGACATGTCCGAGTACATGGAGCGGCATACCGTGTCGCGTTTGATCGGTGCGCCTCCAGGCTATGTCGGCTTCGATCAGGGCGGTCTGTTGACCGAGGCGATCACCAAGCAGCCCCACTGCGTATTGTTGCTCGATGAAATCGAGAAGGCTCACCCGGAAGTCTTCAACCTGCTGCTGCAGGTTATGGACCACGGGACCCTCACCGACAACAACGGGCGCAAGGCGGATTTCCGCAATGTGATCGTGATCATGACCACCAACGCCGGTGCCGAAACGGCTGCGCGGGCCTCGATTGGCTTCAGTCATCAGGATCACTCTTCCGATGCGATGGAAGTGATCAAGAAGAGCTTTACGCCGGAGTTCCGCAACCGTTTGGACACCATTATCCAGTTTGGTCGCCTCAGCCATGAGGTTATCAAGAGCGTGGTGGACAAGTTCCTTACCGAGCTTCAGGCGCAGCTGGAAGACAAGCGCGTGCAGTTGGAGGTGACGGACGCCGCACGCAGCTGGCTGGCAGAGGGTGGTTACGACGCGGCAATGGGCGCTCGTCCGATGGCGCGCCTGATTCAGGACAAGATCAAGCGGCCGCTGGCCGAAGAGATCCTGTTCGGCGAGTTGGCGGACCACGGCGGCGTGGTGCACATCGATCTGAAGGACGGCGAGTTGACCTTCGACTTCGAAACCACGGCGGAAATGGCCTAATCGTTCTGTACCCATGCAAGAGGCGCCGAAAGGCGCCTTTTTGCTGTCTGGAAAAATAATTGCAAGAACAATTAAGTCCAGTGTGGGGAGGTGTCAGCAACAACCCAGGCACACAAAAACGCCCGGCATAACCGGGCGTTTTGTATTGACTTGCTTAGCGAGCGCGGTAAGTGATGCGCCCTTTGCTCAAGTCATAGGGCGTCAGCTCGACGCGCACTTTGTCACCGGTAAGAATACGAATGTAGTTCTTGCGCATCTTGCCGGAGATATGCGCGGTTACGACGTGCCCATTTTCCAACTCCACACGAAACATGGTGTTGGGCAGGGTGTCGACGACAGTGCCTTCCATTTCGAAGCTGTCTTCTTTCGACATGCAGTAAAGCCCTCGGTATCCAGTGAATGGCCCGGTGCAACTGCGCCAGGCAAAAGCGGCGTGCATTGTGCCCGAAAAAGGGTGTTTAAGCCAAGGGGTTCTAGTTAAGCGTGACCCATCTTTGATTAATCAGTAGCTCAATGGGCCGATATTGGGTCTTGTAGTTCATCTTTTTGCAGTTTTTGATCCAGTAGCCGAGGTACACCGCCTCCAGTTCCAAGCGCAGTGCTTCGCCAATCTGCCAGAGGATCGCAAACCGTCCCAGGCTGCGCCGTTCCTCGCCCGGCTCGTAGAAGGTGTACACCGCCGACAAGCCGTTAGGCAGCAGATCGGTCACCGCCACTGCCATCAGTTGCCCGTGTGCACGAAACTCATAGAATCGCGAGAACGGCAGATCGCGCACCAGAAAGGTCGAAAACTGGTCGCGACTGGGCGGGAACATATCGCCGTCGGCGTGGCGCTGTTCGATGTAGCGCTGGTAAAGATCGAAATACTCTTCGGTGAAGCGTGGCTTGGATGAGGTTACCGTCAGATCGGCGTTGCGCTTGAGGATGCGCTTTTGATTGCGGTCCGGCGTGAATTGCGCAACCGGGATGCGGGCCGGGACGCAGGCATTGCAGTTCTGGCAGTGAGGCCGGTACAGATGGTCGCCGCTGCGTCGAAAGCCCATTTCCGATAAGTCGGCGTACACATGCACGTCCATGGGCTGGCTGGGATCGAGGAACAGCGTAGTAGCCTGCTCGTCGGGCAGATAGCTGCAAGAGTGAGCTTGAGTGGCATAAAACTTCAAGCGCGCCAGCTCGGTCATGATCAACCCTCGAAATAAGCTTTGAAATAAGTGTAAGCCAGGTCGGCGCAAGACGCTTAATAAACCCAGGGTCCGGTGTTGGGTCGGTCCAAGTGCTCACGCAGAAAGCCCGCGAACTCATGGCGCGGGATGGCGCGGGCGCCCAAGCTGTGCAAATGGTCGTTGGGCATCTGGCAGTCGATCAGCACGTACCCCCAAGCCTGCAACTGGCGGGTGAGGGTGGCGAAACCGAATTTCGAGGCGTTATCGGCGCGGCTGAACATGGATTCGCCAAAGAACAGCTGGCCCATTGCTAGCCCGTATAGGCCGCCGACCAGGGTGTCGCCGTCCCACACCTCCACCGAGTGGGCATAGCCACGTTTGTGCAGTTCCACATAGGCACGCTGGATGCCTTCGGTGATCCAGGTGCTGTCGGCGTAAGCTCGTGGTGCGGCGCACGCTTGGATGACGGCGGCGAAGTCCTGGTCGAAGGTCACGGTATAGCGCTGCTGGCGCAACAGTTTGGCAAGACTGCGGGATACGTGCAGCTCATCGGGGAATATCACAGTACGCGGGTCCGGTGACCACCACAAAATGGGCTGGCCCTCGGAGAACCACGGGAAACAGCCATGACGATAGGCTTCAACCAGGCGCTCGGCCGATAGGTCGCCACCGGCGGCGAGCAGGCCATTGGGCTCGCGCATGGCCTTGGTCAGCGGCGGGAAGGTCAGTGAGTCGCGTTGTAGCCAGGTCAGCATGGGCATCCAGGTTTGCGGAAGGGGAGGGGAGTGACGGGCTTGGCGCCTGCCTCGGACAAGCTGATTATTGTCGACCCAACGCTGTGGGGCCAGCTCGAATCGGTTGTCAGGGTGGAATGGCCGGCGCAGGTGCCTCTGCAACTCTGTGTCATGGGTGTGGTCGTAATCGGGTCAGGCGCATGCAGGCCATTTGCCAAGCTTGCTTGGATTGGTAAAAACCGCGCATAAGCCTTTGTCAGCAAAGACAATGCATGCTCAAATTGAACATGCTGTCATACATTAATTGGGCGGGCTGTCGGGTAGGAGGCAATGGCGTGGCGTCGCGGGCACAAATCCGTACAATGCGGCCATTGTGGCGGTATCGCCGTTTCGCCTGGCAATCGGCAGTGTTAAAAGTAGTTTCTACCCGTTCGTTCATTTTTCAGCTGCCCGGATCCGGCAGTATTTTGCAGTCATTCAACAGATGGACGCGCTAAAAGGCGCAGGAAAAGACCCGTTTTGAAGAAAACCACCGCGACACCTAAAACAGTCGTGCCGGCCTGGCGTCAGCACCTGCATTATCGTCTCAAGGAAGGTGCGCTTATCGCGATCGGCGCTCTGTGCCTGTTCCTGATGATGGCCTTGCTCACCTATGGCAAGGACGATCCGGGCTGGAGCCACAACAGCAAGATCGATGACGTGCAGAACTTCGGCGGGCCCGTGGGCTCCTACAGCGCCGATATTCTGTTCATGGTGCTGGGTTACTTTGCCTATATCTTCCCCCTGCTGCTGGCGATCAAGACCTGGCAGATCTTCCGCCAGCGCCATGAGCCTTGGCAGTGGAGCGGCTGGCTGTTCTCGTGGCGTTTGATCGGCCTGGTGTTTCTGGTGTTGTCCGGCGCGGCTCTGGCCCATATCCATTTCCATGCGCCTACCGGCCTGCCAGCAGGCGCGGGCGGTGCGCTGGGCGAAAGCCTCGGCGACCTGGCGCGCAAGACCCTGAATATCCAGGGCAGCACCTTGATGTTTATCGCGCTGTTCCTGTTCGGCCTTACAGTGTTCACCGACCTGTCATGGTTCAAGGTGATGGACGTGACCGGCAAGATCACCCTCGATCTGCTTGAGCTGTTCCAGGGCGCCGCCAACCGCTGGTGGGCCGCCCGGGTGGAGCGCAAGCGCATGGTGGCCCAACTGCGCGAGGTGGATACCCGTGTCAACGAGGTGGTCGCGCCGAGCACGCCGGATCGGCGTGAGCAGGCCAAGGTCAAGGAACGCCTGATCGAGCGCGAGCAGGCCCTGAGCAAGCATATGTCGGATCGCGAGAAGCAGGTGCCACCGGTGATCGCCCCGGCCCCGCCCAAGGCTCCGGAGCCGAGTCATCGCGTACAGAAAGAGAAGCAGGCCCCGTTGTTTATCGACAGCGCGGTCGAAGGCACCTTGCCACCTATCTCGATCCTCGACCCCGCCGAAAAGAAACAACTCAACTATTCCCCTGAGTCCCTGGCGGCCGTTGGCCATCTGTTGGAAATCAAACTCAAGGAATTCGGCGTCGAAGTGTCGGTGGACTCCATTCACCCCGGCCCCGTGATCACCCGTTACGAAATCCAGCCAGCTGCTGGCGTCAAAGTCAGCCGCATCTCTAACCTGGCGAAAGACTTGGCGCGCTCCCTGGCAGTAACCAGCGTGCGCGTGGTGGAAGTGATCCCCGGTAAAACCACCGTGGGTATCGAAATTCCCAATGAAGACCGCCAGATCGTGCGCTTCTCCGAAGTGCTGTCGACTCCCGAGTACGACAACTTCAAATCGCCGGTCACCCTGGCTCTTGGCCATGACATCGGCGGCAAGCCGGTGATTACCGACCTGGCGAAAATGCCCCACTTGCTGGTGGCCGGTACCACCGGTTCCGGTAAGTCGGTGGGCGTGAACGCCATGATCCTGTCGATTCTGTTCAAGTCCGGCCCGGAAGACGCCAAGCTGATCATGATCGACCCGAAGATGCTCGAACTGTCGATCTACGAAGGCATTCCGCACCTGTTGTGTCCCGTGGTCACCGACATGAAGGACGCCGCCAACGCCCTGCGCTGGAGCGTGGCCGAGATGGAGCGCCGCTACAAATTGATGGCGAAGATGGGCGTGCGTAATCTTTCGGGCTTCAATGCCAAGATCAAGGAAGCCCAGGAGCGCGGCGAGACCATTCCGGACCCGCTGTACAAACGCGAGAACATCCACGACGAAGCGCCGATACTGACCAAGCTGCCGACCATTGTCGTAGTGGTGGACGAATTCGCCGACATGATGATGATCGTCGGCAAGAAGGTCGAAGAACTGATCGCGCGTATCGCCCAGAAAGCTCGTGCGGCCGGTATTCACCTGATCCTCGCGACCCAGCGTCCATCGGTGGACGTGATCACCGGTCTGATCAAGGCCAACATCCCGACCCGCATGGCGTTCCAGGTGTCGAGCAAGATCGACTCGCGGACCATCATCGACCAGGGCGGCGCCGAACAGTTGCTGGGCCACGGTGACATGCTCTACATGCCGCCGGGCACCAGCCTGCCGATCCGTGTTCACGGTGCGTTCGTTTCCGATGATGAAGTTCACCGCGTGGTGGAAGCCTGGAAGCTGCGTGGCGCCCCCGAGTACAACGACGACATCCTCAACGGCGTGGAAGAGGCCGGCAGCGGCTTCGAGAACGGCGGCGGGGGTGGTGACGACGATGCCGAAACCGATGCGCTGTACGACGAAGCCGTGGCCTTTGTGCTGGAGAGCCGTCGTGCTTCGATCTCCGCGGTGCAGCGTAAGCTGAAGATCGGCTACAACCGTGCCGCCCGCATGATCGAAGCCATGGAAATGGCCGGCGTGGTGACCGCAATGAACACCAACGGCTCGCGCGAAGTCATTGCCCCCGGGCAAATGCGCGACTGACCTCGCGCCGCATGGCAGCATGCGGCGTGCCCTGCTTACTCAATGAGGATTCCCATGCGTCTTATCCGCATGCTGTTGTTGCCGGCCCTGGCCCTGACCGCTGTTTCGGCCCACGCCGACCCGGCCTCCGTCAAAAGCCTGACCAACCTGCTGGACAAATCCAAGACCCTGACCGCGCGCTTTTCGCAACTGACCCTGGATGCCGGCGGTACTCATCTGCAGGAAACCGCAGGGGAAATGGCGGTGCAGCGCCCAGGGCTGTTCTACTGGCACACCGAGGGCAAGGCCGAGCAGACCATCGTGTCCGATGGCCAGAAAGTCACGTTGTGGGACCCGGACTTGGAGCAAGCGACCATCAAGAAGCTCGACCCGCGCCTGAACCAGACTCCCGCACTGCTGTTGTCGGGTGATGTGTCGAAAATCAGCGACAGCTTCGACATCACCTCCAAGCAAACCAGCAACGTGATCGAGTTCACCCTCAGGCCCAAGTCTAAGGATACGCTGTTTGACACGCTGTCCTTGTCGTTCGGCAATGGCGTGATCAATAACATGCGCCTGATCGACAGCGTCGGCCAGCGCACCGATATCCTGTTCTCCGGGGTCAAGGCCAACGAGCCGGTGCCGGCGTCCAAGTTCAAGTTCGACATCCCCAAGGGTGCCGACGTGATTCAGGAATAATCTGCCCCGAGGTTTCAAACGCTGCCCATGGATTTGTTTCGAAGTGACCCGATTGCCCAGCCCTTGGCCGCGCGCCTGCGCTCGACCAACCTGGATGAGTACGTCGGTCAAGAACACCTGCTCGCTCGCGGCAAGCCCCTGCGCGAAGCCCTGGAGCAGGGGGCGCTGCACTCGATGATCTTCTGGGGGCCGCCAGGCGTGGGCAAGACCACCCTGGCGCGCCTGTTGGCGAAGGTCTCGGATGCGCATTTCGAAACGGTCTCGGCGGTGCTCGCCGGGGTCAAGGAAATCCGCCAGGCCGTTGAAGTGGCCAAGCAGCAGGCCGGTCAGTATGGCAAGCGCACCATTTTGTTCGTCGATGAAGTGCACCGCTTCAACAAGTCGCAGCAAGATGCGTTTTTGCCGTATGTCGAAGACGGCACGCTGATTTTTATCGGTGCCACCACCGAAAACCCCTCATTTGAGCTCAACAACGCGTTGCTGTCGCGGGCGCGAGTCTACGTACTCAAAAGCCTCGATGAAGCGGCGATGCAAAAGCTGCTGCATCGCGCCTTGAGCGAAGACAAGGGGCTGGGCAAGCGTCGTCTGAGCGTGGGCGACGAAGCCTTCAAGATTTTGCTCACGGCCGCAGACGGCGACGGCCGCCGCTTTCTCAATCTGCTGGAAAACGCCTCGGACCTGGCCGAAGACGGCAGCGAAATCGGTGTCGACCTGTTGCAAAGCCTGCTCGGTGACACACGCCGGCGTTTCGACAAGGGCGGCGAAGCGTTTTACGACCAGATTTCGGCGTTGCACAAATCCGTGCGCGGCTCCAACCCGGACGGTGCGTTGTATTGGTTCGCGCGCATGATCGACGGTGGCTGCGACCCCCTGTACCTGGCCCGCCGCGTGGTACGCATGGCCAGCGAAGACATCGGCAACGCCGACCCGCGGGCTTTGAGCCTGTGCCTGGCGGCCTGGGATGTGCAGGAGCGCCTCGGCAGCCCGGAAGGCGAATTGGCGGTGGCCCAGGCCATCACCTACCTGGCCTGCGCGCCAAAAAGCAATGCGGTGTATATGGGCTTCAAGTCCGCCCTGCGCGCGGCCGCCGAGTACGGCTCCCTGGAAGTGCCGCTGCACCTGCGCAATGCGCCGACCAAGCTGATGAAACAACTGGGCTACGGTGACGAATACCGTTATGCCCACGATGAGCCGGACGCCTACGCTGCCGGCGAAGACTACTTTCCCGACGCCCTGGAGCCCCAGCCGTTCTATCAGCCAGTGCCGCGCGGCCTGGAGCTGAAGATCGGCGAAAAGCTCAACCACCTCGCGCAACTCGATCGCCTCAGCCCCAAACAGCGGAGAAAGTAGTGCTCAAGACAATTCTTGCCGTGTCCGTGGCCGGCATCGCTGGTACATTATTGCGTTTCGCCACCGGCACCTGGGTCAGCGCCAATTGGCCGAAGCATTTTTATGCGGCGACCTTGGCGGTCAACCTGGTGGGCTGTTTGATTATCGGGCTGTTGTACGGCTGGTTCCTGTTGCGCCCGGAAGTGCCGATTGAGATTCGTGCTGGCTTGATTGTCGGCTTTGTAGGTGGTCTGACGACCTTTTCATCCTTTTCACTGGATACGCTGCGCTTGCTGGAAAGCGGGCAGGCCCTTGTCGCCTTCGGGTACCTGGGCATCAGCGTGTTCGGCGGGCTGCTCGCCACCTGGGCTGGCCTGTCCCTGACCAAACTTTGATAAACGAGAGACCGACATGCTCGATTCCAAACTGTTACGTAGCAACCTTCAGGACGTAGCGGACCGCCTGGCTTCCCGTGGCTTTGCCCTGGATGTCGCGCGCATCGAAGCGCTGGAAGAACAGCGCAAGACCGTCCAGACCCGCACCGAAGCACTGCAGGCTGAGCGGAATGCGCGTTCCAAATCCATCGGTCAGGCCAAGCAGCGCGGTGAAGACATCGCGCCGTTGATGGCGGACGTCGAGCGCATGGGCACCGAGCTGTCCGACGGCAAGGCCGAACTGGACAAGATTCAGTCCGAGCTGGATCAGATCCTGCTGGGCATCCCCAACCTGCCGGACGCCTCCGTACCTGTCGGCGAAGACGAAGACGGCAACGTCGAAGTGCGCCGCTGGGGCACGCCGAAAGCCTTTGATTTCCCGATCAAAGACCACGTCGCCCTGGGCGAATTGAGCGGTGGCCTGGATTTCGAGACCGCCGCCAAGCTGTCCGGCGCGCGCTTTGCCTTGCTGCGTGGCCCGATCGCGCGCCTGCATCGCGCCCTGGCGCAGTTCATGATCAATCTGCACACCGGTGAGCACGGCTACGAAGAAGCCTACACGCCTTACCTGGTTCAGGCGCCAGCGCTGCAGGGCACCGGCCAGCTGCCGAAGTTCGAGGAAGAGCTGTTCAAGATCAGCCGCGACGGCGAGGCCGATTTCTATCTGATTCCGACCGCTGAAGTGTCGCTGACCAATATCGTCGCCGGCGAGATTCTCGACGCCAAGCAACTGCCGATCAAGTTCGTCGCCCACACGCCGTGCTTCCGTAGCGAAGCCGGCGCATCGGGCCGCGACACCCGCGGCATGATCCGCCAGCACCAGTTCGACAAAGTCGAGATGGTGCAGGTGGTCGAGCCGTCCACGTCGATGGAAGCCCTGGAAGGCCTGACCGCCAACGCCGAGCGCGTCCTGCAACTGCTGGAGCTGCCGTATCGCGTACTGGCGCTGTGCACTGGCGACATGGGCTTCAGCGCGGTAAAAACCTACGACCTCGAAGTGTGGGTGCCCAGCCAGGACAAGTACCGCGAGATTTCCTCGTGCTCCAACTGCGGTGATTTCCAGGCCCGTCGCATGCAGGCGCGTTTCCGTAACCCGGAGACCGGCAAGCCGGAACTGGTGCACACCCTCAACGGTTCGGGCCTGGCCGTAGGCCGTACGCTGGTGGCCGTACTGGAAAACTACCAGCAAGCCGACGGTTCGATCCGTGTACCAGAGGTGCTCAAGCCGTACATGGCGGGCGTTGAGGTCATCCGCTAAATGGAATTTCTGCCGCTGTTTCATAACCTGCGCGGCAGCCGCGTGCTGGTGGTCGGGGGCGGGGAGATTGCCTTGCGCAAATCCCGGCTGCTGGCGGACGCCGGTGCCGTGCTGCGAGTGGTTGCGCCTCAGATCGAAGACCAGTTGCGTGAGTTGGTACGGGGCAGCGGCGGGGAGCTGATTTTGCGCGGTTATCAGGAGGCGGATCTGGACGGCTGCACCCTGATCATCGCCGCGACGGACGATGAGCCGCTGAATGCGCAAGTGTCCAGCGATGCCAAGCGTCGGTGCGTGCCGGTCAACGTGGTGGATGCGCCGGCCTTATGCAGCGTGATTTTCCCTGCCATCGTCGACCGTTCGCCGCTGGTGATCGCGGTATCCAGCGGCGGCGACGCGCCGGTGCTGGCGCGCTTGATCCGGGCCAAGCTGGAAACCTGGATTCCGTCCACCTATGGCCAGTTAGCCGGGTTGGCCGCACGGTTCAGGGCCCAGGTCAAAAGCCTGTATCCGGATGTGCAGCAACGTCGCGCATTCTGGGAAGAGGTATTTCAAGGCCCGATTGCTGACCGACAACTGGCGGGGCAGGGCGATGAGGCCGAGCGCCTGTTGGTGGCGAAGGTCAACGGAGCGCCGCCTCACGCGCCGGGTGAGGTTTACCTGGTGGGTGCCGGTCCGGGTGACCCCGATTTGCTCACATTCCGCGCGCTGCGCCTGATGCAGCAGGCCGACGTGGTGCTGTATGACCGTCTGGTCGCTCCGGCGATTCTGGAGTTGTGCCGCCGCGATGCCGAGCGTGTGTATGTCGGCAAGCGTCGCGCCGAACACGCGGTGCCCCAGGACCAGATCAACCAGCAACTGGTGAACCTGGCCAAGCAGGGTAAGCGCGTGCTGCGCCTTAAAGGTGGCGATCCGTTCATCTTTGGTCGTGGTGGCGAAGAAATCGAGGAGCTGGCCGCCCATGGCATTCCGTTCCAAGTCGTGCCGGGTATTACCGCAGCCAGCGGTTGTGCGGCGTATGCCGGTATCCCGTTGACCCATCGTGACTATGCACAGTCCGTGCGTTTTATCACAGGGCATTTGAAAGACGGCACCTCGGACCTGCCCTGGCAAGATCTGGTCGGGCCTTCGCAGACGCTGGTGTTCTATATGGGCTTGATTGGCTTGCCGATCATCTGCGAACAGCTGATTCAGCATGGTCGCGCCCCAGATACCCCGGCCGCGCTGATCCAGCAGGGCACCACGTCCAACCAGCGCGTGTTCACCGGCACCCTGGCGGATTTGCCGCGCATGGTGGCCGAGCATGAAGTGCATGCCCCAACCCTGGTGATTGTCGGTGAAGTGGTGTTATTGCGTGAGAAATTGAAGTGGTTCGAAGGCGCCCAGTCTCAAGTCTGAAACTAAAGCGCCACCACCCTTTGGAAGGGGTCTTGCCCCCGATGCGGCCTGGCAGTCAGCCAGGCTGTTGGATCAGCTCCACACCCCTTTTCCGCTCAACCGCCGCCGATCGTGCACGGTATCGAACGTCTGCAATGGTCCTTTCGGCACAATCCCCGTTGGGTTGATGGTGCGGTGGCTGGCGTAGTAGTGCCCTTTGATGTGTTCGAAATCCACCGTCTCGGCCACGCCAGGCCACTGATACATTTCCCTCAGCCAATTGGACAGGTTCGCGTAATCGGCAATGCGCCGCAGATTGCATTTGAAGTGGCTGTAATACACCGCATCAAAACGAATCAGCGTAGTGAACAGCCGCACATCGGCTTCGGTCAGGTATTCCCCGGCCAGGTAGCGATGCTCGCCCAGATGCCGTTCCAAGTGATCCAGCTCGGCAAATACATCGTCGAAAGCACTTTCATAGGCTTGCTGCGAGGTGGCGAAGCCCGCGCGATACACGCCGTTGTTGACCGCCGGATAGATCCGCGCGTTCAGTGCGTCGATGGTCGGGCGCAACGGCTCAGGGTAGAAGTCCAGGGCGTTGCCAGTCAGCCCGTTGAACGCGCTGTTGAACATGCGGATGATCTCCGCCGATTCGTTGCTGACGATACGCTGGAGTTGCTTGTCCCACAGCACCGGTACGGTAACGCGTCCAGTGTAGTCGGACGTGTCGGCGGTGTAGCGTTGGTGCATGTAGGCAAAGTCGTCGAGTCGATCACCAGTTGAGCCTGTGGCCTTATCGAAGGTCCAGCCGTTTTCCAGCATCAGCCAGCTGACCACCGACACGTCGATCAGGCTTTCCAGGCCCTTGAGCTTGCGCAGGATCAACGTGCGATGTGCCCACGGGCAGGCCAGGGAAACGTAGAGGTGATAGCGCCCGGCTTCGGCCTTGAAGCCGCCCTCGCCACTGGGGCCAGGCTGGCCGTCGGCGGTGACCCAGTTGCGGCGTTGCGCCTGTTCGCGCTGGAAAGCGCCATCCGCGCTACTTTCGTACCATTGGTCTTTCCAGTGTCCTTCGATCAGCAAACCCATGACTGGCTCCTCGACTAATAAGCGTTGGAGCCCAGTCTAAAGATCAGGGTTCGATTTAAAAGCGCAAAGACTGCGGGTCACTTATCGATTAAATCGATCTATCCCGCGTTTGCCAGTAAGCCTCCGCCATCGCAAACGCCTGTTCGCGGGGGTGCCCAAGGCCGCGCAGCGCCAGTGCCATGGTGGCGATCAGCGCCAGTTGCGGATAGCTGTCCTCGACATCGCCGCGCCATACGGCTTTGAGGTGTTCAGGCTCCAGGGTTGCCGGCTTGACGTGGCGTTGGACGGACAGCGCGGGCCATTCTTCGTCCCAGCTCTGGCCGCCGGTGGTGCCGTAGAGATGGCTGAGGGTATCGGGGTTGATTTCGATCTCGCCGCCATCGCCCTTGACCACGATCACCGTGTCGCCCAGCAGGCCGCTGGCATCGCGGTGCACGCCTTGGTAACCGGGGTGGAAAATGCTTTGCAGACCGCACCGAGCGTTCAGCGGGTTGAGCAGGCGCGCCAGGGAGTGGATCGGCGAGCGCAGGCCCAGGGTGTTGCGCAGGTCGATCATGCGCTGCAGCTGCGGCGCCCAATCGCCCAGCGGAATAAACGCCAGGTTGCCTTGGGCAAACGCGGCCTCCACCTGCTGCCAGTCGCGGCACAGCGGAATCTGCAAGCCGTGCAGTAATTGCTCGGTGTACAGGCGCCCGGCGGTGTGCGCGCCGCCGCCGTGCATCAGGATACGCACGCCATTTTGTGCCAGGCACTTGGCGGCCAGCAGGAACCACGGCAGGTGGCGCTTTTTACCGGCATAGCTGGGCCAGTCGATATCGACGTTCAGCGCCGGGGCGTTGAGACGCTCGCGTACCGCCTCGGTAAAGCCGGCGAGCTCTTCCGGGCTTTCCTCCTTATGCCGCAGCAGCATCAGAAATGCGCCGAGTTGGGTGTCCTCGACTTTTTCGTCGAGCAACATGCCCATCGCCTCGCGGGCTTCTTCACGGGTGAGGTTGCGCGCACCGCGCTTGCCTTTGCCCAGGATGCGTACGAACTGCGCAAAGGGGTGCTCGGCAGGGGTTTGCAGGGTCAGCGGGGCAAAGTCGGTCATAAGCAATTCGTCGGCCTGGGCAGGCCCGCCAGCTTGGCGGCGAGTTTGGCGGGAGTGCCGTTGAACAGTTTGTTGAGGTGCAGGCTGTTGCCCTTTTCGGGGCCCAGCTTCAAGGCGGTGTATTTGATCAGCGGGCGCGTGGCCGGGGACAGTTGGAATTGGGCGTAGAACTCGCGCAGCAGGTTGAGGACCTGCCAGTGGTCCGGCGTCAGTTCCAAGGCCTCGGCGGCGGCCAGGGCGTTGGCGACTTCGACGGACCAGTCATTCAGGTCGACCAGGTAGCCGTCCTTGTCCAGTTCCAGGCTGCGCGAACCGACGGTGAGCGTATTCATAGCCAGGTATTGACCTTGTCGTAATCGATCGACAACTGCACGAACCCCGAATAATCCACGCTGCTGGCCCAGTCCGGCACTGGCAGGTTGCGCGCCTGGCTGTCTTCGGCCAGCACAAAGACTTTCACGCCTTGACTGTGCAGCGCCGGGTTGTGCAGGGCGTAGGCGCCGTCACCGCACAGCAGGATTGCGTCCTTGGCGCCGCATACCCTTAGGCAACTGGCCAGGCGACTATCGGTAAAGGGCGAGTGGGAAACCACATGGAGAGTCGACATCAGAGGGTTATCACCTGATCGTAACGGTCAATCAATTGGGAAATCGCAGCGCTGTCCACAGGCTGCGCGCTGGCGGGTGGGGTGAGCCCACGTTCCGTGAGACTGTGGCTACAGGCGAACACGTCGTCGATGCCAAACAGCCCTAGGGCCTGCAGGTTGGCACTTAGGTCTTTTTGCTGAACGGCTTTGGCGTCCTGGCCGGGCGCCAGTTGAAACACGCCGTCGTCCATAAACAGCAGGCCGATCGGCAAATCGAAGGCTCCGCCGGCCAGTACGATGTCCAGCGCTTCCCGCGCGCTGGGCCCAGACCAGGGCGCCTGGCGGCTGATCACCAATAGGGATTTGGACATGTCACGGCCCTCCAAAGCAGATCAGGCGGTCGGCGGCCTGGGCAGCGTCGTGCAGTTGGCCAAGGCCCGAGAGGGCCCAGGGGGCCTCCAGGTTCACCGCGCTGCGTTGATAGCGCGTGGCCTCTTCGGCATTGAGCACGCCTCGGCGCAGGGCAGCGGCGATGCACACCACGCCATCGAGCTGATGCTGGCTGACAAACTCACGCCACTGGCGCGCGATGTCCTGCTCATCCTGGGGGGCGACGATGCTATTGGCCGCGCTGTAAACGCCGTCCTGATAGAAAAACAGCCGCACAATCTCATGCCCGCCGGCGAGCGCAGCCTGGGCAAACAGCAGGGCACGGCGCGAAGAAGGCGCATGGGCGGCGGAAAACAAGGCAATCGCAAACTTCATGGAACACTCGGCAAGCAAACGTGGGGCAATGATAAAGCCGACTGCGCGAAAAAGCCCGCCGTGATCAAAACGGTCAGTGTCGCTGACCGTTCTGACGATTGCCGATAGGCGCCAGGCTGCCTAGGCTGTGGGAACTCGCAACCCTACAGGAGTCCCTATGTCCGGTCCCTTGGCGTCCCTTAAAGTGCTGGATTTTTCCACCTTGCTGCCCGGCCCGTTTGCTTCATTGATGTTGGCGGACATGGGCGCCGAGGTGCTACGCATCGAGTCGCCCACGCGTCCGGACCTGTTGCGCGTGCTGCCGCCCCATGACCGGGGCACTTCGGCGAGCCACGCTTACCTCAATCGCAATAAACGCAGCCTGGCGCTGGACCTCAAGCAGGCCGAGGCGCTGGAGATCGTGCGCACGCTGGTGGCGGATTACGACATTGTGCTCGAACAGTTCCGCCCCGGCGTGATGGAGCGCCTGGGGCTGGGGTATGAGGCATTGAAGGCGATCAACCCGCGGTTGATCTACGTGTCGATCACCGGCTATGGCCAGACCGGCCCCTACAAGGACCGCGCTGGCCACGATATCAATTACCTGGCACTGGCCGGCGTGGCCAGTTACACCGGGCGTCAGGACAGCGGGCCGTTACCTCTGGGCGTGCAAGTTGCGGACGTGGGGGGCGGCTCTCTGCACGCGGTGGTCGGTTTGCTGGCGGCGGTGATCGCGCGGCAGCAGAGTGGGGTGGGGCAATACCTGGATGTGAGCATGACGGACTGCTCGTTCAGCCTCAATGCCATGGCTGGCGCGGGGTATCTGGCGTGCGGTGTGGAGCCGGAATGGGAAAGCCAGGTGCTCAATGGCGGCAGTTTCTACGATTACTACCGCACGCGGGACGGGCGCTGGATGTCGGTGGGTAGCCTGGAGCCTGCTTTCATGCAGGCTCTGTGCGCAGCCTTGGGCCGGCACGAGTTGGCGGCGCACAGCCTCAAGCCCGAGCAGCAACGCGTTCTTAAACAGGCGTTGCAGGTGGAATTCGAGAAGCGCAGTTTCGATGAGCTATGTGAATTGTTTGCCGGGTTGGATGCGTGTGTGGAGCCTGTGCTGACGCTCAGTGAAGCCGTGGCTCATCCGCAGCTAAAGGCGCGGGCGTTGGTCAGCCAAGTACCCAGAGGCGATGGCTCAAGCCAGGCGCAGATTGCCTGCCCGCTGAAGTTTTCAGAAGGGTTGCCGGCGCCTCGACACATTGGCGTAGCCGTGGGCGCACACAGCGATGAAGTGTTGGCGGAGCTGGGTTTCAGTGTTCAGCGGATAGCCGAATTGCGGCGCAGCAAGGTGGTCGGTTGAATGACCCACTGCTATCGGTGCATGGGTATGCACCCATCTTCAGTGAAAACCTCAACTATCAAAGGTGGGAGGGGGCTTGCCCCCGATGGCGGTGGGGCAGTGGCAGATAAACTGACAGACCCACTGCTATCGAGGGCAAGCCCCCTCCCACCTTTTGAGCCGGTTCTTTCAGTTAATACTGGTGATACCTAGGGCTAGTAGGGCAAGCCCCTTGCCACATTTTAATCGGTTGCTCTGCTCTAAATGGGCGCTTGCCTCGATAGCGCCCGATGACCACCGACCCCATCACTCCACGCGAGTTTCTCCGGTAAACACCAGTGTCTGCCGACACCGCCGGCATAAATACCTGCGCCCCTGACGCACTAGGCCGTGACGCTGTGAGGAAAATGGAAAATCGCTGTCGGCACACGGGCAACGGTAGATGTAGCGCGTTACCTGGCGCCGTTTCACCGCGTAGGTATGGCAGCGGTCCGGCGGCAGTTCGTACACGCCGCGCATGATCAATTGCCATTCTTCGCCATGGGGCTGGATGCGCTCGCCGAATAGTTGGTGGGCGATCAGGTGGGCCACTTCATGGGCCACGGTCTGCTTGAGGAAGTGTTGGCTGTTTTCCTGGTAAAGCTGGGGGTTGAAGCGCAGCAGGTTCTCGTGCAAATGCGCGACGCCGGCCTTTTGACCGCGCAGCTTGAGGCTGACTTGGGGACGCTTGAAGTTTCGTTTGAAAAAGGACTCGGCTAGCTGGAAACACTCTTCGACGCGGGTATTGAGTTGCTCGGGCATGCTGTATCTATCTCCAGAGACGCCCAGTATGCCGTAAAACCAGGTGTTTCCGAATCTGTCAGGCGCCGAATGGTCGTGCCAGACGCACAAGGCCACCTTGCGGTGGCCCTGCCTGCGCGGTGGTGTGCGTCAGTTGGTGTAGATCGGCCCAACGCCCAGGCCCCAGACAATCACGGTAAACGCCATGATCGCCACCAGCACCACCAGCCCTACGGCCAGTATGGAGCTGGAAAACAGGAAGCCTTCATCCGGATCGATGCTCATAAAGGTCGGCACGCCGACATACAACAGGTACACCGTGTAGCAGATCGCCGCCGTCCCCACGACCATGCCCAACCACATGTGCGGGTACAAGGCCGCCAGCCCGCCGATAAACAACGGCGTCGCGGTATAAGTGGCGAAGGCCACACAGCGCGCCATGCTGGGGTTGGCGTCATAGGTGCGCGCCATCCAGTGGATAAAGGCGCCCATCACCGCCACGCCGGCGAGCATCGCCGCGTAGGACATGATGGTCATCCACAATGCGCTTTCCTGGGTCAGCATAACGGGGGCGCGGTTGCCGATGACCCAGCCGACCTGGGTGGTGCCGATAAAGGCCGATAGGGCGGGGATCGCCGCCAGGATCAGCGTGTGAGTGAGGTACATGTGGCCGATGCTTTCTTCTTTATCGCCACGGATTTCCCGCCATTCCTGGTCGGGATGGGTAAACAGCCCCACGACGTGATGGATCATGCCAGTCACTCCTGTCGTTATTACTATCGCCCCCCAACGGAGCGCCCACGGGCCAGTTGGCCTGAAAGGTCTGGATAGCTTGTGCGCGACCTTATGTCGCAGTATAGGAATGGATGACCGGAAAAACTGTAAGGCCTTTAGAGCATATTGCACTGTAAACATTGGGCTTAATCGCGGCAGGCTCTGTAGAAGGAGCAATATAAGCGCGCATTGGACTCGCTGGCGCATACCGGTAAAATGCTGCGCTTTTCGTCACACACCTCAAGCGGATCCAAGCGCCATGGGCACTCTTACGGTCAACCAGAACAAACTGCAAAAACGCCTGCGTCGCCTGGCCGGTGAAGCGGTCGCCGATTTCAACATGATCGAGGACGGCGACAAGGTGATGGTCTGCCTCTCCGGAGGCAAAGACAGCTACACCATGCTTGACGTGCTGCTGCACCTGCAAAAGGTCGCGCCGATCAAGTTCGAGATCGTTGCCGTCAACATGGACCAGAAACAACCGGGCTTCCCCGAGCATGTGCTGCCGGCCTACCTGAAAGAGTTGGGCATCGAGTATCACATCGTCGAAAAAGACACCTACTCGGTGGTCAAGGAACTGATTCCGGAAGGCAAAACCACCTGTTCGCTGTGCTCGCGCCTGCGCCGTGGCACGCTCTACACCTTCGCCGATGAGATCGGCGCGACCAAAATGGCCTTGGGGCATCACCGCGACGATATCGTCGAGACGTTTTTCCTCAATATGTTCTTCAATGGTTCGCTCAAGGCCATGCCGCCCAAGCTGCGCGCCGATGACGGGCGCAACGTGGTGATTCGTCCGTTGGCCTACTGCAATGAGAAAGACATCCAGGCCTATTCCGACTTCAAGCAATTCCCGATCATCCCGTGCAACCTCTGCGGCTCCCAGGAAAACCTGCAACGCCAGGTGGTCAAGGAGATGCTGCAGGACTGGGAGCGCAAGACCCCGGGACGTACCGAAAGCATTTTCCGCAGCCTGCAGAATGTGATCCCGTCGCAGTTGGCCGATCGTAACCTGTTCGACTTCACCAGCCTGAAGATCGACGAGACCGCCGCGTCGCGCTTCGTTAATGTGGTGAACCTCTGAGCCGTTTCAAGGCTCTGACACACGGCGCTTGCGGGCGCCGTTTTCAATTCCACTGCCAGGAGAGGGCATGCGCGATTACAAGTGGCTGCACGAATATTGTCTGAACCGCTTCGGCTCGGCGGCCAAACTGGAAGCCCATCTGCCGGCTCCCAAGACCCCGGCGCAATTACGCAAGATCAGTGATGATCGCTACCTGTCGACCCTGGCGCTGCGGGTGTTCCGGGCCGGGCTCAAGCACAGCGTGGTAGATGCCAAATGGCCAGCCTTCGAGCAGGTGTTCTTTGGCTTCGATCCGGAAAAAGTCGTGTTGATGGGCGCCGAGCACCTGGAACGCCTGATGCAGGACACCCGCATCATTCGTCATCTGGGCAAGCTCAAGAGCGTGCCGCGTAATGCGCAGATGATCCTGGATATCACTCAGGAAAAAGGCAGCTTCGGCGTGTTCATCGCCGATTGGCCGGTGACCGACATCGTTGGGCTGTGGAAATACTTGAGCAAGCACGGCCACCAGTTGGGTGGGCTATCGGCCCCGCGCTTTCTGCGCATGGTCGGCAAGGACACTTTTGTGCCCAGCGACGACGTAGTCGCGGCGTTGAATGCGCAGAAAATCGTCGACAAGGCCCCCACCAGCCTGCGCGATCTGGCGACGGTGCAGGGCGCGTTCAATCAATGGCATGCTGAGAGTGGTCGGCCGATGTGCCAGTTGTCGATGATGCTGGCGTACACCGTCAACCACTGACACATGCGGTGAGCGCAGCTCTCGTGGCGAGTCACCTCGCCACGGTGACTTACGCGGCCAGGCGCCGGTTCAACTGATGGCGCCATCGCACGTATAGCAGCGCGGTACAGAACACCGCCAGGCTTGCCAGCATTTCCAGCACGCCGAACCACTGCCGGTTCGGGTCGTACGCCGCCAGCGCGCCTTTGATGAAATACAGGTTCACCGCAAAGCACATCCATGAATGCCCGCGCGCGCTGCCGAGCAGCATGCCCGGTGCCAGAATCAGCAACGGCACCAACTCGATCAGCAGGATCACCCAAGGGCGTGCGCCGTGCAGGTCGGCAACGAACAGGTAATACCCGCACAACAACCCCACCAGCGCAAAAAACGCCAGCAGGCTCAATGCGCGTGCCACTTTGACCCGCGGCTCCAACCACGCTTGCGGGGGCAGTACTTTAGGCTTTTTGGCCACGGCCGTTCTCCAGCAACGTGGCGGTGTTGGCCAGGCGCAGGCCGAGGGCCTTGCACAGCGCCATTTCATGTGGGTCGAGCAGGCGTTTGCCGTCCGGCCCGGCATGGTGGCTGGCGCCGTACGGCGTGCCGCCGCCCTGGGTGTCGAGCAGGGCCTGTTCGCTGTAGGGCAGGCCGGTGATCAGCATGCCGTGATGCAGCAGCGGCAGCAGCATCGACATCAGTGTGGTTTCCTGGCCGCCATGCAGGCTGGCGGTGGAGGTGAACACCCCGGCGGGTTTGCCGACCAGGGCGCCGGTGAGCCACAGGTTGCTGGTGCCGTCGAGGAAGTACTTGAGCGGCGCGGCCATGTTGCCGAAACGCGTCGGGCTGCCGAGGGCCAGGCCCGAGCAGTTTTTCAAGTCATCGAGGCTGGCATACAACGCGCCTTCGTCAGGAATACTCGGCGCCACCGCTTCGCACTCGGTGGACACCGCCGGTACCGTGCGCAGGCGCGCTTCCATGCCGCCTAGTTCGATGCCCCGGGCAATATGCCGGGCCATTTCACTGACCGAGCCGTTACGGCTGTAATACAGCACCAGCACATAAGGCGCAGTCACGGCAGAATCTCCAATACGTTTTCCGGAGGACGGCCGATGATGGCCTTGTCGGCGGTTTCCAGGATCGGGCGTTCCATCAACTTGGGATGGGCGGCAATGGCGTCGATCAACTGGGTTTCACTGAGGTTGGGGTCAGAAAGGTTGAGGCTTTTGTATTCGTCTTCGCCGGTGCGCAGCAGTTGGCGCGCACTCAGGCCGAGTTTGCCCAGCAGGGCCTGGATTTGCGCGGCGTTGAGTGGGGTTTCCAGGTAGCGCACCACGGTCGGGGCGAGGCCGCGGGCTTCCAACAGTTCGAGAGCACCGCGGGATTTCGAGCAGCGCGGGTTGTGATAAAGCGTCAGATCGGTCATGTGCGGGTCGCATCTTGCAGGAGGTGGCGGGTATTCTACCTGCGCGGCGCCCGGTCCTTAAACCGTAAGAGGCATCCGGTCGCAGCCAACGTCTATTTTCACGAAGGATTACCCCATGACACGTCGACTGATCGGTGCATTGGCGATCATCACAACCCTGCTGCTCAGCGGCTGCGGGAATGACTATGGCATTGACCAATACGGCCAGAAAGTCGCGGCCGAGCGTTTGGACAAACAGTGGGTGGTGATCAACTACTGGGCGGAATGGTGTGGCCCGTGCCGCACGGAAATCCCTGAACTCAACGCTTTGGCCGAGCAGCTCAAAGGCCAGAATATCGGGGTGTTCGGGGTCAACTTCGACAATGTGCAGGGCGAAGAACTCAAGGCCGCCAGCGAGAAACTGGGGATCAAGTTCACAGTGCTGGCGCAGAACCCGGATGGCATCTTCGAGATCCCGCGCAGCGAAGCGCTGCCGGTGACTTACATCATCGATGACAAGGGTAAGGTGCGCGAGCAGTTGATGGGCGAGCAGACGGCCGAGGGGGTGCTGGCCAAGCTCAAGGCGTTGCGCGGTTAAAGCGACATATCAAAGCAACGGTGGGAGGGCTTTCCTCCCACCTTTAAATGTCCATCGGGTCAGAACCCGGATCAGCCTTCTTCGAGCCACAGGCGGATCGGCTTGCCTTCGGCCGGCCAGAAACGGGTCTGCTCGATGGGCGAGATGTCCCAGCGCTGCACGCCTTGCAGGGCCTGGAAGAAGCGGTGCTCCTGCTCCATCAAGGCTTCGGCGCAGAGTTTGCGGGTGCTTCCGATCTTGCCGAAGCTGAGTTTGTCGCCGTCCAGGGTGTAGGGCGCGAACCAGTGGTTGCAGCCACCATTGCCGTAGGCACGCCCGTCATTGCCGAGGGTGACGGTCAGGTGCGCGTAATCCATCAAGGGCCGCTCACCGATCCATTCCACCACGTAGCTGTGGTCCTGCTGGAGTTTGACCGCATCTCCCGCGCAGCCGGCCAAGCCGGCGCCGAGTGCGGCGAGCAACACCAGGCCTTTCATTGGGTGGCCTTCTGGCAGCTCGGGCAGCGGTGCTTGTCGCCTTCACTGGCCCAGCCCAACTCGGCAATGCGCGCGTTGGCGGCCGGTTGCAGCGGCTCTTTGGTCAGCTTGGTTTCCACGGCAAACTCAAACTCCAGCACGGCGTCGCAGCTGTCGCAGTTGACCTTCCAGGTGTGAATCTCCAGTTCGCCGAATTTCGGCCCTTGGGCCATGGCGACCCATTGGCCTGCCGGGCGGATGGAGTAACGCGCATCGCCTTCGACGGTAAGGCGCATCGACAAAGTTTTACTGCCGCGCAGGGTGACGATCAGGACGTCGCCATGCTTGATCGAACCACCGTTGCCGGTGACTTGGTAACGGCCCGGCACCAGGGCGCGGCATTCGATCAGGGTGTGTTGCGGGCTCAGCAAGCTGAAGCGGAAATCGTGTTCGGCCATGGATCCTCCAAATAGGCGCGGCATCCTATCACGGGTGCCGGCCTATCATGAGCGCGGTATGTGACCGCTGATCAACCTGCCACCTGGTTTTGCACACGACCGTCGGCCCACGCGGCGATATTGTCCAACGTAGTGGTGGCGATTGCCGCCAGGGCCTCGTGGGTCAGGAACGCCTGGTGGGCGGTGATGATCACATTGGGAAAGGTCAGCAGGCGCGCGAGTACGTCGTCCTGCAGGGGCAGGTCGGAGCGGTCTTCGAAAAACAGCTGGGCCTCTTCCTCATACACGTCCAGCCCCAGGTAGCCGAGTTGGCCGTCCTTGAGGGCTTCGATCAATGCGGGCGTGTCCACCAGGCCGCCACGGCCGGTGTTGATCAGCATCGCACCAGGCTGCATCTGCGCCAGGGACGCGGCGTTGATCAAGTGCTTGCTGTCGGCGGTGAGCGGGCAGTGCAGGCTGATGATCCGGGCTTGGGCGAGCAACTCGGGCAGGCTCACGTAATGTGCGCCGAGCGCCTGCACATCGGGATTGGGGAAGGGGTCATAGGCCAGCAGCGTGCAGCCGAATCCGGCCATGATCTTGGCGAAGGTTGCGCCGATCTGCCCGGTGCCGACCACGCCGACGGTCTTGCCCACCAAGTCGAATCCGGTCAAGCCGTGCAGGCTGAAATCGCCATCGCGGGTGCGGTTATAGGCACGATGCAAACGCCGATTGAGCGCCAGGATCAGCGCCACGGCGTGCTCGGCCACGGCGTGGGGCGAGTAGGCGGGCACGCGCACGATGGTCAGGCCCAGGCGTTTGGCGCTGGCCAGGTCGACATGGTTATAACCGGCCGAACGCAGCGCAATCAGGCGCGTACCGCCCTTGGCCAGGCATTCCAGCACCGGTGCGCTTAGGTCGTCGTTGATAAACGGGCAGACCACTTCGTGGTGCTCGGCCAGCGCCACGGTATCGAGATTCAGCCGTGCCGGCTGGAACTGCAGTTCCAGGCCCGCAGGCAGCGGGGCGCCGAGGAAGCTGTCGCGGTCGTAGGTTTGGCTGCTGAACAGAATCACGCGCATGGCAAAGCTCCCTGCAAGTTCAAATCAATGGAAAGGGACGCATCAGGCACTGACTCGCGCTTCACTGGCCAGGCGGGCAATGGCCATGTCCAGTTCGTCCAGCGCGTGCAGGGCCTTGGCATCGTCCTGCTTGAGCAGGGTTTCGGCGCGCTGGCAGGCGGCGCGCAGTTGCGGAACGCCACAGTAGCGCGTAGCGCCGTGCAGGCGGTGGACGCGTTCGATCAGCGCATTGTTGTCATTGGCTTCGCGGGCGATGCTGATGGCGGTCCGGTCGGCTTCCAGGGAGGCCAGCAACATGGCGAGCATGTCGGCGGCCAGGTCGGTTTTACCGGCGGCCAGACGCAGGCCTTCCTCGTGGTCTAGCACCGGCAGTTGCACGCCAGGAGCCAGGCCGTCAGTGGCGCGTTCCGGTGCCTGATTGCGCAGGGCCAGGCCCGTCCATTTGAGTACTACTTGGGCCAGTTGCCGTTCGCTGATGGGTTTGGTGAGGTAATCGTCCATGCCACTTTGCAGCAAGGCGCGTTTTTCGTTGGCCATGGCATGGGCCGTGAGCGCCACCACTGGCAGCGGCGAGCCATGACGCTCGCTCTCCCACTGACGAATCGCTTCGGTGCTCTGGCGACCGTCCATGCCCGGCATTTGCACGTCCATCAGCACCAAGTCGTAAGTCTCCTGCTTGACCGCGTCGACGGCGGCGTAACCGCTTTCCACTGCGTGCACCTTGGCACCCATATCCTCCAGCAACGTTTGCACCAGCAACAGGTTCGCCGGGTTGTCATCCACGCACAGCACCCGTGGCGCGCGGCTGGCCAGGGGCTCGCCCGGCTCGCTGCGCGAAGGGCGCGGGTTGATCAGGTCGGACAATGCCCGGCGCAGTTTGCGGGTGCATGCCGGTTTGGCCTGCAATTGGCTATTGGGGTTGGGCACCGACTGGTTGAACAGCATCTGTTCGGTGGTCGGGCATAGCACCAGCACTTTGCAGCCCAGGTGTTCGAGGTCCCACAGGTGCTGGTTGAGGCGCTCGGGGGGTATGTCGTTGGCGGTCACGCCGAGCACGGCCAGGTCGATAGCCTGCTCGGTCTGATGGGCGCTGGTAATGCCGTTGGTCAGACTTTCCAGGGTGTTGAACGGCGTGACCTCCAGGCCGCAATCTTCCAATTGGTGTTGCAGGGCCTGGCGCGCCAGTTCGTGGTTTTCCAGCACCGCCACGCGGTGGCCCAGCAGGGGCGCGCAGGGCAGGTCTTCAACGTCATCGCGGGTTTTGGGCAGGTTCAGGCTGATCCAGAATTCCGAGCCTTCGCCCGGCGTGCTGTCGACGCCGATTTCGCCGCCCATCTGTTCGATCAAGCGTTTGGAGATCACCAGCCCCAGGCCCGTGCCGCCGGGTTGACGCGACAACGAGTTGTCGGCCTGGCTGAAGGCTTGGAACAGCGCACGCACGTCCTGGCTGGAGAGGCCGATACCGGTGTCCTGCACGCTGATGCGCAGTTGCACGGTATCTTCCTGCTCGTCCTCGATCATCGCCCGAGCCACGATGGTGCCCTCGCGGGTGAACTTGATCGCGTTGCTGATCAGGTTGGTGAGGATCTGTTTGAGCCGCAGCGGGTCGCCCACCAGCGCCAGCGGCGTATCGCGGTAGACCAGGCTGACCAGTTCCAACTGCTTGGCATGGGCGGCGGGGGCGAGGATGGTCAGGGTGTCCTGGAGCAAATCGCGCAGGTTGAATGGAATGCTGTCGAGCACCAGTTTGCCGGCTTCTATTTTCGAGAAATCGAGAATTTCATTGATGATGCCCAGCAGGTTGTCGGCGGATTTTTCGATGGTGCCCAGGTAGTCGAGTTGGCGCGGCGTCAGCTCGCTTTTTTGCAGCAGGTGGGTAAAGCCGAGGATGCCGTTGAGGGGCGTGCGAATTTCATGGCTCATATTGGCCAGAAACTCCGACTTGATGCGGCTCGCCTCCAGGGCTTCCTTACGCGCCAAGTCCAGCTCGATATTCTGGATCTCGATGGTTTCCAGGTTCTGACGCACGTCTTCGGTGGCCTGGTCGATGCTGTGCTGCAATTCTTCCTGGGCATTCTGCAAGGTTTCGGCCATGCGGTTGATGCCCGAGGCGAGTTGATCCAGCTCCTGGCTGCCCAGGGCGGGCAGGCGGGTTTCCAGGTTGCCGTCCTTGAGCTGGGCCACGGCTTGCTTGATCAATCCGATCGGCGAGGTGATCGTGCGGCTGATACGCAGCGCCAGCGCGGCGGTGAAGATCAGCCCGATGGCGATCAGCAGCAGGCTGGCGAACAGGCTTCGATAGCCGCGCAGCAGCATGCCGTTGTGGGACAGTTCCACCTCGACCCAGCCCAGCAGGCGGTCGCTTTCGTCGGGGATCAGTTCGCCCGCCAGGTTGCGATGGCGGCCGAACACCGGCAGCAGGTAACGGGTGGCGTCGTTGCCCGTGCGCTGCAACAGATGCGAACTGTTGCCGACCGGCGCCTGATTGAGCATGGTCGGACCGGCGTGGGCGAGGGTGCTGCGGTCCGGCGCGAGGAACGATACAGTGCGTACGTCCTGCTGCTCCAGGGATTGGGTGGCGATGCGCTCCAGCAAATCGACGTTTTTATTGCCCAGGGCCGGCGCCACCAGCGGTGCCAATTGCTCGGCGATCATCTCGCCGCGCTGCAGCAACTGGGTTTGCAGCTCCGACAGCTGCATCCAGGTGAAATAACCGCCCAACAACAACGCCATCAGGCTGGTCGGCAATAAGGTCAGCAACAGTACGCGGCCTTTTATCCCCATTCTTCTAAGCACGCCACTCTCCTGCTACCACATTGGAATCAATCTTTCGCGCCGGCATCCGGCCTGCGCCACCTGCGCAGTGTAGCCATTTGCGCGGCGAGGAATCTCGCAAAATCATCACAGGAGTCAATCTTCGGGCCATTGGCCGGCGAGTGGCGATTGCCTGTGGCGGGGTAATCTTGAATAATCGGCGATTGAGAATGACTTGCAGACGCTAATGAATCCCGCAGCCAGTATCCTGACCATCGAAGATGACCCCGTGCTCGGCGCCTACGTCCATGAGGAGCTGGCGCGCAGTGGCTTTCAGGTTACATGGTGCCAGAACGGCCAGCAGGGCCTGGACATGGCGCGTGAGCGTGCTTTCGACGTGGTGTTGATGGATATTCTGCTGCCGGGGCTGGACGGCCTGTCGATCCTGACGTATTTGCGCAAAAGCCATTCGACCCCGGTGATTCTGATGTCGGCCTTGGGTGCCGAAGCCGACCGCATCAGCGGTTTTCGCCTGGGCGCGGACGACTACCTGCCCAAGCCTTTCAGTATGCTTGAGCTGCGCGTGCGCATTGAAGCGATCCTGCGCCGCGTGGCCCTGGACCGTCGGCCCCTGCCTACTCTGCCAGTGCGGCGCGAGGACGTGCCGAGCTTGCGCTTTGACGATGAGTTGGGTGATGTTTTTTACCTGCAACATGCCGCCGGCCTGACCCGTAGCGAATTCCGCCTGCTGGAAACCCTGCATCGCCATGCTGAGGAGGTCTTGAGCAAAGCCTTTCTTTATCAGCATGTGCTGCAACGCGGTTATGCCCCCCATGACCGTAGCCTGGACATGCATATCAGCCAGATCCGCCGCAAGCTCAAAGCCATCGGCTACAGCGAGCGCGAAGTGCGCACCGTCTGGGGCAAGGGTTATGTGTTGAGCGGTCACGATGACAGCCTTTGAACGACCGTTGAGACGCCTGCCGGGCAGGTACTCATTGTTCTGGAAACTGGCCTGCCTGTTGATCGCGTTCTGTTTGCTGATGATCTGGCTGAGCTGGTCCTGGGGTCGCTATATGGAGCAGCAGAATGCCTATCTGTCCGAGGAGGCGAAAACCACCCTGAGCGGGTACGCGGCGCAAGCGGAGCAGGCGTGGAACCTTGGCGGCCCTTTAGGCGTCGATGCCTGGCTGCAGGCCATGGGCAAGCGTGAAACCACTTGGATCGGCGTGATTGGCAACGACTTGCAATCGTTGAGCAGCTACCCCTTGAGTAGTGCGCAAAACCAGCGCCTGACCTTTTTACGCGGCTTGGACTGGCCGGTGAGTCGGCATGTCAAGGGGCTGCCCTGGCTGAAGATCGCGTTTCCCGGCGACCCGGAGGCCGGGTCGTTGGTGATCGAACTGCCACAGCGCTTTATGCCCGGTCGCTATCAAGTGTTCTGGCGGGTGGTGACCAACGGTGTGATCCCCGGTCTGTTCACCCTATTGCTGTGCATAGGCCTGTACCGCTTGCTGATCATGCCCCTCAATCAATTACGTGAGCAGGCCAACGCCTGGCGGGCCGACCAGTTGAATACGCGTCTGTCCCAGGATGCGACCAGTCGCCAGGATGAGTTGGGCGAGCTGGGCCGTGCTTTTGATCATATGTCCGAACGCTTGCAGGGGACCGTGGTGTTGCAACAGCAGTTGCTGCGCGATATGTCCCATGAACTGCGTACGCCTCTCAGTCGCTTGCGGGTGGCCTGTGACAGCGAGCAGGACCTCGTGCAACTGCGTCAACGCCTGGGCCGGGAAATCGATGCCATGCAGCGACTGGTGGAAGACAGCCTGCAATTGGCCTGGTTGGACGCCGAACGGACGCCGTTGACCAAAGAAACCATTCAGCTTCAGGCGTTGTGGGACATATTGCGTGAGAACGCATGCTTTGAAAGCGCTTGGCCAGCATCGCGCCTGCCGTGTTTGCTGGGCCCCGAGTGCTGGGTGCGGGGCAACCTGAATGGCTTGGCCCAGGCCCTGGAAAATATCCTGCGTAATGCCATACGCCACTCTCCAGCGGACGGGGTGGTGTGCCTGGACGGGCGGCGCGAGGGTGAGTACTGGCACCTATGGCTGGAAGATCAGGGTGGGGGGATCGATGAGCGGGACCTAGAACGCATTTTTGCGCCGTTCACGCGCCTGGACGGCTCTCGCCCCGGCGATGGTGGCTTCGGCCTGGGGCTGAGCATCGCGCGCAATGCGCTGCAACGTCAGGATGGCAGCCTATGGGCGGAAAACACCGGTGCGGGCCTGCGGGTACATCTGCGCCTGCTGGCGCTTTAGGTTTTACCCGCGCCGCTGTTTGCGTTTCTTCCATTGGTGGGCCACCCACCACCGCCAGTAACCCATGGTCAGGCAATAGGCCAATGCGCCCAGTACCAGGCCCAATACCACCGAACCCAGCAAAAACGGTTGCCACAAGGTGCTCAACTGGCCGCTGATCCATTCCCAGGTGAGGTCGTCGGGGAGGCTGCGCGCAGGGACGTTCATCAGCCAGGCGCCGGTCAGGTACGTGCAAATGAACACCACCGGCATAGTGATCGGGTTGGTCAGCCATACCAGGCTTATGGCGATCGGCATGTTGCCGCGCACCGTGATCGCGAGGATCGCCGCCAGCAGCATCTGCAACGGAATCGGAATGAACGCCGCAAACAGACCCACCGCCATCGCTCGAGCCACCGAGTGCCGATTCAGGTGCCAGAGGTTCGGGTCATGCAACAACGTACCGAGAAACTGTAATGACTTGTGTTCCCTGATACTGGTGGGGGCGGGCATGTACCGTTTGAATAAGCGCCGAGGCATAAGGGGTCCAGGTCGATTCGAGGGGCAAGTATGCCCGCATTCTATAAACAGGAAATTCAGACTTTGTGACAAAACATCATAGGCCGCGCCGAATGCACGGCTAAGACTGAATGGATCTCTCAAAAGGATGATCCATGAAGACAGGGATGTTCGCGCTTGCATCAGGGTTGCTTGCTCTGGTTTTTCTACCGGCACTGCCCGCCACGGGCTGGCTGATCGCCATGCTGGTGCTGGCGTTGATGGCGTTGCCATTTCGCACGTACCCGCTGGCGTTTTTTCTGATGGGGTTGAGTTGGGCGTGTTTCAGCGCGCAGTGGGCCTTGAATGATCGGCTGTCGCTGAAGCTGGATGGGCAGACGCGTTGGGTCGAGGGTTGGGTGGCCGGGTTACCGCAACAGACCGACGATGGCGTGCGCTTCGACCTGATCGACGGGCGGTCGCGTAAAGCCCGATTACCCCAGCGCATCCGCGTGTCCTGGCGCGGAGGTCCGCCCGTGCGCAGCGGTGAACGCTGGCGCCTGGCAATCAGCCTCAAACGACCGTCCGGATTACTGAATTTTCACGGCTTTGACCGCGAAGCCTGGCTGCTGGCCCGGCGCGTCGGTGCAACCGGCTCGGTAAAGGACGGTGAGCGCCTGGCCCCGGCGCGCAATGCGTGGCGCGAAGGCCTGCGTCAACGGTTGCTGGCCGTGGATGCCCAAGGCCGCGAGGCGGGCCTGGCCGCTTTGGTGCTGGGGGATGGCTCCGGTCTGTCCGCTACGGATTGGCAGATTCTGCAGGACACCGGCACCGTGCATCTGCTGGTGATTTCCGGGCAGCACATCGGCCTGTTGGCGGGGTTGATCTACGGCCTGGTTGCCGGGTTGGCTCGTTACGGAGTTTGGCCGCGAGGTTGGCCATGGCTACCCTGGGCGTGCGGCCTGGCCTTTGCCGCTGCGCTCAGTTACGGCTTGCTGGCCGGGTTCGGTGTGCCGGTGCAGCGCGCGTGCGTAATGGTGGGGTTGGTGCTGCTCTGGCGATTGCGCTTTCGCCATCTGGGCGTGTGGTGGCCGTTGCTGTTGGCCTTCAATGGGGTGCTGATCCTGGAACCCCTGGCCAGCCTGCAAGCGGGTTTCTGGCTGTCATTTGCGGCAGTGGCGGTGCTGATCCTGGCGTTCAGCGGCCGCTTAGGACCGTGGAGCCCTTGGCAGGTGTGGACCCGCCCGCAATGCGTGATCGCCATCGGGCTGTTTCCGGTATTGTTGGTGCTGGGGTTGCCCATCAGTATGAGTGCGCCGCTGGCCAATCTTGTGGCGGTGCCGTGGATCAGCCTGATGGTGCTGCCACTAGCGCTGCTGGGCGCTGCGCTGTTGGCGGTGCCCTTCGTGGGGGAGGGTTTGTTGTGGCTGGCGGGTGGCGCGTTGCAGGGGTTATTCGTCGGCTTGGGTTGGCTCGCCGAGTACGCGCCCGCTTGGGTACCGGCGCAGGTGCCCTGGGCGGCCTGGCTGATCAGCCTGCTCGGCGCGGTGTTGCTGTTATTGCCCAAAGGCGTGCCGCTGCGCCTGCTGGGTTGGCCGATGCTGTTGCTGGCCGTGTTCCCTCCTCGAGAACCGGTGCCCTATGGGCAGGTCGAGGTGCTGCAGTTGGACGTCGGTCAAGGGCAATCGCTGATTCTGCGCACACGCAATCACACCCTGGTTTACGATGCTGGCCCACGTTCGGGAGCGCTCGACCTCGGCGCGCGCGTGGTGCTGCCGTCGTTGAAAAAACTCGGCGTGGGCAGCTTGGACCTGCTATTGCTCAGCCATGCCGATGCCGATCACGCGGGGGGCGCGGCCGCATTGGCCCGAGGCATGCCGATCAGGCGCGTGGTAGGCGGCGAAACCGAGGGCTTGCCGGCGTTTTTGGGCACCCAGCCTTGTGTCAGTGGCGAGCAGTGGCAATGGGACGGAGTCATGTTTGAAATGTGGCAGTGGCCTGATGCTATTGGCGGCAACGCGAAATCCTGCGTCTTGCAGGTGCAAGCCAACGGTGAGCGTCTGCTGCTGACCGGCGATATCGATCGCGACGCTGAACGGGCGCTGCTCAACTCGCCGCTGGCGGTGCCCACCGACTGGCTGCAAGCGCCGCATCATGGCAGTCGAAGTTCGTCCTCCAGGCCTTTCTTGCAACGGCTGGCACCCCGGTCTGTGCTTATTTCACGCGGGCGCGGTAACGCCTTCGGTCATCCCCATCCGCAGGTCATGGAGCGCTATCGGGCACTCGGCAGTCGGGTCTATGACAGTGCCGAACAAGGCGCTGTACGCGTGCAATTAGGGGCGTTTGCCGAACCGGTCGTTGCCCGTGGTCAACGGCGTTTCTGGCGCGAACGGTTACCCTGACGGTGTAAGCGCGAAGGTCGTCGGCGGTGCCACGCTCGACGAACCCCGCTGCGGAACCTATATGGTAAAGTGGCGCACTTTTTCGAGGGGACATTCACTGTGTGGGAATTGGTCAAATCCGGCGGCTGGATGATGTTGCCGATCATCTTGAGTTCCATCGCCGCGCTCGGCATCGTTGCCGAACGTCTGTGGACCCTGCGTGCGAGTCGTGTCACCCCTGAGCATCTGCTGGGGCAGGTCTGGTCCTGGATCAAGAACAAACAACTGGACAAGGAAAAGCTCAAGGCCCTGCGCGCCGATTCGCCGCTGGGTGAGATTCTGGCCGCGGGCCTGGCCAACTCCAAGCACGGTCGCGAGATCATGAAGGAGTGCATCGAAGAGGCCGCCGCGCGGGTGATCCACGAACTGGAGCGCTATATCAACGCCCTCGGCACCATCGCCGCCATGGCGCCGCTGCTCGGTTTGCTGGGTACGGTGCTGGGCATGATCGATATCTTCAGTTCGTTCATGGGCACCGGTATGAGCGCTAACGCGGCCGTGCTGGCCGGTGGTATTTCCAAGGCGCTGATTACCACGGCGGCGGGCTTGATGGTGGGGATTCCATCGGTGTTCTTCCACCGGTTCCTGCAACGGCGCGTCGATGAGCTGGTGGTTGGCATGGAGCAGGAAGCCATCAAGCTGGTCGAGGTGGTGCAGGGGGATCGCGACGTGGATCTGGTTGGGGACAAAGCGTGAAATTTCGCCGCAAGCAACGGGAAAATGTCGATATCAACCTCGCGTCACTGATCGACGTGGTGTTTATCCTGCTGCTGTTTTTTGTCGTCACCACCACCTTCACCCGGCAAACCGAGCTGCGTGTCGACTTGCCGGAAGCGGTGAGCGGTTCGCCGGCCGAAGATCAGGAGGTCAAGCAACTGGATATCGCCATCAGCGCCGAGGGCGTGTTTTCGGTGAATAACCAGGTGCTGGAGAAAAACGATCTCAACAGTCTGATGGACGCTTTGCAGAAGGAGTCCGGTGGCGATACCAAGATGCCGCTATCCATCAGCGCCGATGGCAAGACCCAGCACCAGGCCGTCATCACCGCAATGGACGCCGCCGGCAAACTTGGCTTCAGCCATTTGCGCATGAGCACCGTCGAGGCGGCGAGCCAACCCTGATGGCCATGTCCGATCGATTGCTTAAAGGCTGGTACGAAGGTCATCCGGCGCTGCTGCTGTTGCGGCCGCTGGAGGCGATGTATCGCCGCGTGGTTGAGCGCAAGCGCGCGCGATTCCTGGCGGGAGAGGGCCAGATTTACCGAGCGCCGGTGCCGGTGGTGGTGGTCGGCAATATCACCGTGGGTGGCACCGGCAAGACGCCATTGATCCTGTGGCTGATCGAGCACTGCCGACGTAGCGGCCTGCGCGTGGGCGTGGTCAGCCGAGGCTATGGCGCCAAGCCGCCGCACTTGCCGTGGCGGGTCGAGCCCGGCCATAGCGCCGAGACGGCGGGGGACGAACCCTTGCTGATCGTGCAGCGCTGCGGTGTGCCCTTGATGATCGATTCGGACCGAAGTCGTGCGGTCGAGGCATTACTGGCCAGCGAACCGCTGGACCTGATCCTCTCCGACGACGGCTTGCAGCACTACCGTCTGGCCCGTGACCTGGAGCTGGTGCTGATCGATGCCGCCCGTGGCTTGGGCAACCGCCGTTGCCTGCCTGCCGGGCCTTTGCGCGAACCGGTGGAGCGACTGCAGAGTGTCGATGCGTTGCTGTACAACGGCGCCCCCCGTGACCGCGACGACGGGTTTGCCTTCAGTCTGCAACCCACCGCTCTGGTTAATCTACAGACCGGTGAGCGCCGGCCGGTGGATCATTTTGCCAAGGGCCAAGCGGTGCATGCGGTCGCCGGCATCGGTAACCCGCAACGTTTCTTCAATACCCTTGAAACGCTACACTGGCGGCCGATACCCCATGCTTTTGCCGACCATGCACCGTACAGCGCCGAGGTCTTGAATTTTACCCCGTCATTGCCGCTGGTCATGACCGAGAAAGACGCGGTGAAGTGCCGCGCCTTTGCCCAGCCCGACTGGTGGTACCTTGCGGTGGATGCGCTGCCGTCGCCGGCGTTCGTCGCCTGGTTCGATGCGCAACTCTTACGCCTGTTGCCCACCCGTCACTTGCCTTAAACGCTGCCTACCAGGACATATTCATGGACACCAAACTGCTCGATATCCTCGCTTGCCCGATCTGCAAAGGCCCGCTCAAGCTCAGTGCCGACAAAACCGAGCTGATCAGCAAAGGCGCCGGTCTGGCGTATCCGATTCGTGATGGCATCCCGGTGATGCTGGAGAGCGAAGCCCGCACCCTGACCACCGAAGAGCGTCTGGATAAATGACCACCGCCTTTACCGTTGTCATCCCCTCGCGTTATGCATCGACCCGACTGCCCGGCAAACCGCTGCAGTTGATCGGCAGCAAGCCGATGATCCAGCTGGTATGGGAACAGGCTTGTAAAAGCAGCGCCGAGCGGGTGGTGGTCGCCACCGACGACCCGCGCATCATCGACGTTTGCAAAGGCTTTGGCGCCGAAGCAGTGCTGACGCGTGAAGATCACAATTCCGGTACGGATCGTCTGGCCGAAGTGGCCACGCAACTGGGTCTGGCGCCAGACGCTATCGTGGTCAATGTGCAAGGCGACGAGCCGCTGATCCCGCCCAGTGTGATCGATCAGGTCGCCGCCAACCTGGCTGCCCATGGTGAAGCGCGCATGGCGACCCTGGCCGAGCCGATTGAAGATATCGAAACTCTGTTCAACCCTAACGTGGTCAAGGTGGTCAGCGATATCAATGGCCTTGCCCTGACTTTCAGCCGTTCCACCTTGCCGTGGGCGCGCGATGCGTTTGCCAAGCGCCCAGACGCGTTGCCCGAAGGTGTGCCCTATCGCCGCCATATCGGTATCTATGCCTACCGCGCCGGCTTCCTGCATGACTTTGTCAGCTGGGGCCCGTGCTGGTTGGAAAATACCGAATCCCTAGAGCAACTGCGGGCTTTGTGGCATGGCGTGCGCATTCATGTGGGCGACGCCTTGGAAGCACCGCCGGCCGGCGTCGATACCCAGGAAGACCTTGAGCGCGTCCGGCGTTTGCTGGGGGCTTGATGGAAGTTTTGTTCGTGTGCCTGGGCAATATCTGCCGTTCGCCGACTGCCGAGGGGGTTCTGCGCCATAAATTGCGTGAGGCGGGCCTGGCGGGTCAAATCGAGGTCGCATCGGCCGGTACCGGCGACTGGCATGTCGGCAACGCGCCCGACCAGCGCAGCCAGCGGGCGGCGCTGGTGCGCGGTTATGACTTGTCGGCCCAGCGCGCCCAGCAGGTCTCGCGCGCCGATTTTGCTCGCTACGACCTGATCCTGGCCATGGACCATAGCAACTTGCGCAATCTCAAGGCGCTCCAACCCACTCAGGGCAAGGCGGAACTCGACCTGTTTTTGCGCCGTTACGAAGGGGAAGTGGACGAAGTGCCAGACCCGTATTATGAGGGCGAACAAGGCTTCGAACGGGTCTTGGACCTGATCGAGCGGGCCTGTGATTTATTGGTGATTGAATTGAAGGGGCGGTTATGACTCTGCATGTGCGCCCGCAAACATCGCTCAAGCCATTCAACAGCTTTGGCATCGATGTGCGTGCTCAACTGTTTGCCGAGGCTCACAGCGATGACGATGTGCGCGAAGCGCTGGCCTATGCTGCGACGCGGTCGTTGCCACTGTTGGTGATTGGCGGCGGTAGCAACTTGCTGCTGACCCAGGATATTCCAGCGCTGGTGCTGCGCATGGCTACCCAAGGCATCCGGATATTGCAGGATGACGGCATGCAGGTAGTGGTCGAAGCCGAGGCAGGGGAGGCTTGGCATCCCTTTGTGCTGTGGACCCTCGCGCAGGGCTTATGTGGGTTGGAAAACCTCAGCCTGATCCCAGGCACCGTCGGCGCGGCCCCCATGCAGAACATCGGCGCCTATGGCGTAGAGATCAAGGACGTGTTTGCAGGCTTGACCGCTCTGGATCGCCACACTGGGGAATTGCGCGACTTCAGCCTGGAAGACTGCGGCTTCGCCTATCGCGACAGTGTGTTTAAGCATGAGACCGGTCGTTGGCTGATCCTGCGTGTGCGCTTTGCCCTCAGTCGTGCCAATCACCTCAAGCTTGATTACGGCCCGGTACAGCAACGATTGGCCGGGCAGGGCATCACCGAGGCCACGCCGAGTGATGTGAGCCGGGCAATTTGCAGTATCCGCCAGGAAAAACTGCCGGACCCGGCCGTGCTGGGCAACGCCGGCAGCTTCTTCAAAAATCCGCTGGTGTCCAAGGCGTTGGCCGAAGAGCTCAAGGCGCTGTATCCGGATCTGGTGGCCTATCCCCAGGCCGACGGGCAGATGAAACTCGCCGCCGGCTGGCTGATCGACAAGGCCGGCTGGAAGGGCTTCCGGGAGGGCGACGCAGGCGTGCACGCGCTGCAAGCGTTGGTTCTGGTCAATTATGGCGGCGCCTCAGGACACGACATCGCCCATCTGGCCCAGCGCATCCAGCGCGATATTGCTGAGCGCTTCAAGGTTGAGCTGGAAATGGAACCCAACCAGTATTGATCCCGCGAAAATAAAAATGCCCCGCATCTTTCGATGCGGGGCATTTTTTATACCGCAGTGAATCAGTCGTCACGGCTCATGATGCCGAAGATCTGCAACAGGCTGATGAACAGGTTGTAGATCGATACATACAGGCTCACGGTCGCCATGATGTAGTTGCGCTCACCGCCGTGGATGATGGCGCTGGTCTGGAACAGGATGCACACCGAGGAAAACAGCACGAAGCCGGCGCTGATCGCCAGTTGCAGGCCACTGATCTGGAAGAACATGCCCGCAACCACGGCCGCCAGCAACACGAAGAAACCTGCGGTGATGAAGCCGCCCAGGAAGCTCATGTCTTTACGGGTGACCAGCACATAAGCCGACAGACCACCGAACACCAGCGCGGTCATGGCAAAAGCCGAACTGACCACTTCCGCGCCGCCAGCCATTCCAAGGTAACGGTTAAGGATCGGGCCGAGGATAAAACCCATGAAACCGGTCAAGGCAAACGCCGACACCAGGCCCCAGGCCGAGTCGCGAAGCTTGTTGGTGAGGAAGAACAGGCCGTAGAAACCGATCAGCACCACGAAGATATTCGGGTAGCCGACACGCATCTGCTGCGCCACGAACGCCATCACGCCACTGAAGGCGAGAGTCAGGGCGAGCAGGCCATAGGTGTTGCGCAACACGCGGCTGACTTCGAGCTGCTCAGCCTGCGCGTTGCCATTCACTGCGTAATTCTGTTCGCGCATGGCGACACTCCTTGGGTTTTGAAACGTTCAGTCGCAAAGATCATAACAGACGCTCTGTAACAAGCGATGGCGAGAGTTTGACAGTGTGTTTCATTCGGGTATTATGGCGCCCGCTGATACGGGATGGGCTATTATCCTCCTGTATCACACAAGGGAAATTGGCAGAGTGGTTGAATGCACCGGTCTTGAAAACCGGCGGACGTTAATAGCGTCTCCAGGGTTCGAATCCCTGGTTTCCCGCCAAATAGCTTCACAAATCCCGCGAGCTACAAGCTCTGCGGGATTTTTTTTGCCTTGGATTTGCCTATGTATCCAATTTGTGGCGAAATCTCTGGAGCTGGCCTTGGGCTGCGCAACGCTACGAGAGAGTGAAAACGGGGGCGAGGCCATCACTCCACACTACAAATCCACCGATGGTTGCGCCGATAAGGCGCGCGGATGAAATGCACGTCTGAAACCAGATTAAGGCCATGTTTCTGTAGTGCTTTGGTCAATTGTACGAGTGTCTCTGCCTGGATAGTCATTGCTGTTACCTCATCAGATGAACTGCGCTCATAGTTCTTGACCTGATGGACAACCTGCTAATTCAAATTTTCTACAGCGGTGATTGAAGGCAGCGTTTGCAAAAGTTCGACAAGAGTGGCATTCCCTGACGCCTGTCGATTAACTCAACCAATAAACGCGTTGCCATATTGACTTTCTGGCGAGGTTTTTTGCGCTCAACAGCGCGCCGCCGAATACATCCTGGCAGTGGTTTGCAGCCCTTTTCCGATCAACAGAAAAGTTGAGCCACCGACATCAGGCAAATTATTTGCACAACCATTTGAGCGCGAATTGGGTGTCTCATTGTGCTGACCCTCACTAAACGTGCCGGTTAAACGAGTCGCCTTTGTCATTAGTATAGATCGTGCAACAAATTGTTCACGGGTAATGCGTGTTCCCGTCACGACTATCTGCGCAAGTGTGTCGCACTTTTTTTGATTTCTCCGCTCTATCAGTGTCTTAACCTCGCCGAATTCCAGTGTGAAGGGAACGATCAGACCGGATGCCGATGGATCGCAGCTTACTTATTTCGATGATTTGTCGGACGCGATGGTCATTGCTGTTGGCGGCTGTTTTTGTGTTCCTGACCGCCGGTTGCACGCAGCAGCAAGGCCGCGATATCGCCAAGCAGTTCAGCAATGGCAAGCCCGATGAATTCTTTCAGACCAGCGTCGACCGTATGGCCACCCTGGGTATGCGTGACAATCTGCAAAGCCTGTATTTACTGATGAGCAAGCTGTATTTGCGTAACCCCAACCAGTGGCGGCAGTCGGGTTACCCGGATGCGGTGAGCGCGCAGCGGGAGATTCGCCAGGCCATTGAGCAACGTCGGCCGCTGGCGGCCTTGGGTGAACGTCGGGACCTGGCGGCGTTGAGTTATTCGTTGAGCCCAGAGTTCAAGGGCGACCGCGTCGGTGCGTTTATCTACGCAATCGGCAGTATGATCGTGACCGCTCATGGCGGGCGTACCGAGTTCTACTTGACCGATTCGATCAACCCGCAGTTCGTCAGCAACGCGGCGCGCAATATCGAGAAAGCCACCTGGCTGCTCAGCCAGCGTCAGGATGCGAACGGTGTGCTACTGCTGTTTTCCAACGAAATATCGGAGGAGGGCAGCAACCTCAGTTTTGCGGTCGAGTTCGGCAAAATAGTGGCGCGCTTGGACCTGCTCACGCAAATGCTCGACGAGCGCTACCGGCGCATCGGCCTGAACTATGCACAAAGTCTGCTGCTGATGAATTTTCTGCCGGTGCAGTGATCGCTGTTTACGTCGCGCCGGGTGCGTTGCTTCTCTTTTCTCTGTAGGAAACAGCCTATCTTGCATGGCGGTGCTTGAAACACTCCTGCCTCGGCAATAGCCTCGGACTTTTCTGAAAAAACGAGGCCCTACCTTGGGTAAGCGAAAAACGGTCTGGCCTACTGATCGCGAAATACGCCTGCGCTTTATGCTCTTCGCTGTGATTGATGCCGCAACGGTCCAGGGTGTCAGCGCTGAAGTGCTGCTGCCGGCGCAGAAATTACTGAGTGAATCGCCTAACGAAACGCAATTGTTGGCAGCCCTTTGGGAAATACTGGCGACCGAGGAAATGGAGGGGTTCAGGTTTACTCCAGGTTCCGAGGCCGATGAATTGATGCAGACGCTGCAAATACCCATGCCCTGAAACGCTCGTACCACAGGCCGCAAGACGGCCTGGCGCGTCTTCGGTCGAGAGCTATCATGACAGTTCGTCGACCGGTGTTTAAGCATTGGACGACTTAGCCGATGCAGTGATGACAACCCTCAGTGGACGCCAACATGTTTAATCGACGCTTGAAGAAGGACCTTCTGGACCAGGACGATGAACTCTTCCTGCTCCGTCAACTCGTCGCTCAATGTGATCGAGGCATGATCTCCATACGCTTGGATGCCGACTTTCGCATCACGGCCGTCAATGAGGGTTTCGCGCGGGCCTTGGGCTATTCCCGTGAGCAAATAGAGGGGCGCTTGCTAGAGGAAATCGTTCCTCCTTACGTCAAGGACCTGCCGTGCTTTCGAAATTTCAGCGCGTCGGTCGCGCGCGTTGAGCCGGTCAGGGATGATTACCGATTTCTGCGCAACGATGGCAACCTGGCCTGGTTCAATTTGACCTGGCTCCCGATCAATGGCCGTGATGGTCGGCTGTTACAGGTCCAGGGTTACGGCGCAGAAGTCACTCGCGCCATCGAAACCGGCAAGGAAAACGAAGCGTTTATCAACGCGTTGTTGCGCTCGACGGCGGTCATCCAGTTCAAGCTGGATGGCACCGTAGTTACCGCCAATAAACAATTTCTCGATGCCATGGGTTATACGCTCGACCAGATCGTGGGCAAAAAACACAGCATGTTCTGCACCGCACAGGAAGCGGCGTCGCCGGCGTACAGCCATTTCTGGCAGACGCTCAACCGTGGGGAATTCGTGGCCAGCCGTTTCAAACGCGTGGATAGTCGTGGCCATGAAGTGTGGCTCGAAGCGACCTACAACCCTGTGCACGATGCCGAAGGTAACCTGTGCAAAGTGGTCAAGTTTGCCAGTGTGGTAACCGACCAGGTCTTGAGAGAGTCGGAGGTCAAGGAAGCTGCCGGCGTAGCCTATGAAGTGTCACAGCAAACCGATGTGACCGCCGAGCGCGGCGCGGCGGTGGTGCAAAATACCGTGCAGACCATGCAGAACATCGCCACGCAAATGCAGTCGGCCACCGGCAGCATCGAGGCGCTGGGCAAGCAATCATTGTTGATCAGTGCAATTGTGCAGACCATCGGTGGTATCGCCGCGCAAACCAACCTGTTGGCGCTCAATGCGGCCATTGAGGCCGCGCGTGCGGGTGAACAGGGCAGAGGGTTCGCGGTGGTCGCCGATGAGGTCCGGCAGCTGGCTAGTCGTACCAGTGCCGCGACGGAGGAGATTGTCAGCGTGGTTCAACAGAACCAGAGGCTGGCCGATGAAGCCATCGCCGAAATGTTCAGCAGCCGCGAACAGGCCGAGCAAGGCCTGACATTGGCCAATCAGGCCGGTGCGGTCATCAACGAAATCCAAGGCGGCGCCAAGCAAGTGGTCAGTGCAGTAGGGCGCTTTGCCAACGAGTTGCAATAGCGCCTGACGCGCTCGGTCAGGCCACTAACGGGCGAAGTGCGTTCAGTCATCCAGGCTGAACGTCAGCCAGTGGGCGTTATCTGTTTGCCGATTGATCTCCACGATCACCCCCTTTATTTCCCGCCCCTGGGGCAATGTCACCGTGACATGGTTGGCGTGCCCCGGCCATTGCAGCGGACCATCCGCCTCCAGGCGCACGATGGTCGGCGTGCCATTTTCCGACAGACGAATATTGACCGATGGGTTCGGGCATTCCTCCGGCTCGGCGCCGAGGTGGCGTGAGGCCAGGAGTACATGGGCGGTACCTTCGTGGGTCAGCGACATAGTGGTTTCCTTTTGAATGCGCGCGGTGAGTTGAGCAGTGGACCTCACGCAGGTCCTGGAGGTTTCGTCGGGTTGCGACGCGCTGTTCTGCCTTTATCCGGTTCTGATGCTGCCGTGGGAAAGTTCGATGTGCTAATCGGGCGTGACTTGTCGCCCATCGTTGCCTTCCCAACACTGCCCGCGTGCTGGGCCAAGCCTCGCACGCCTCCGAATTTCAAGGATTTGCCCTCATGCTGTTGCGTCAACCTCCGTTTCTGTTTGCTGCCTTGGCCCTGACCTCCCTGGCGCATGCCGAAGAACTGCAATTGGCGCCGGTGGAAGTCACCAGCAGCGAGGCCAGCGTTGGCGAAGTGGCCCAGGCGCAATTGCGCAGCGTGCCTGGCGCCACTAACTACATCGACATGAACAGCGTGCAGCAGGGGCGGGTCAGTTCCAACGAGGACGTGTTCAAGTACCAGGCTGGGGTGTACGCCAAGGCGGCTAATAACGAAGGGGTGAAACTGTCCATTCGCGGCTCGGGCCTCAACCGCGGGCCAGGCGCCCACGCCTCCGGCTTGTACGAAATGTTCGACGGCCTGCCTTTGACTGGCCCCGGCGGCACCCCCTACGAACTCAAAGACCCGCTATGGCAAAGCCGGGTCGAGGTGTTGCGTGGAGCCAACGGTTTTGACCAAGGCGCGCTGGCGCTGGGCGGGGCAGTCAATTACGTGACCCGCACCGGCTACGACGCGCCCAAGCTGCAACTGCGCTATGAGATGGGTAGCCGTGGCTACGGGCAGCGTGAGATCAGTTCGGGCCAGGTGCTGGGGGATGCCGATTACTACATCAGCCTTACCGATTCCGAGTCCGACGGCTATCAGCACCAAAGCGCCGCCACCGGCAAAGGGGTTGCCGCCAACTTCGGCTATCGCTTCAACCCGAATCTGGAGACGCGTTTTTACCTGCGCTACCGCGAAACCACCAACGACACCCCCGGCAAACTCACCCGTGACCAGATCAGCCATGATCCACGCGCGGCCAATCGCCTCAATGCCGCCCGCGATTCCAAGCGCTTGCAACCCGGTTCCACCTGGCTGGCCAACAAGACCACTTTGCAGTTGGATGACAACAGTCGGGTCGAGGTAGGCCTGGCCTACCACGATTACCCCATGGACCTGCGCGAAGGCACCAATCGCCTGAAAGTCGCCTACGCCGATATCAGCGGCACCCTCAATTACATCCGCCAGGACACACTGTTCGGCCACGACAGCAAGACCACCGTGGGGCTGCGCACCACTCAGGCAATGCCCAACAATGGCACGTCGGAATATGTACGCACTCCCGCGAATAATACTGCGTCCTACGCTCCCGGCACTAAAACCCGCGACTACAGCTACCTGGGTTCCGACACCGTGCTGCATGTGGGCAACGACCTGGAACTGGTTCCTGACCTGTGGCTGACCACCGGCCTTGCGGCGATCTACACCCGCCGCGAAACCGAAGTGACCTACCCGGCCACGGGCACGCCGGTCAGCCAACACGATTGGGACTACGCACCGCGCATCGGCCTGCGCTATGACTTCACCGCGCAATTGCAGGTATACGGCAACCTGAGCCGTTCGGTGGAGCCGCCGCACGCCTGGTCGATGATCTGGGGTTCCAACCGCTATTTCCCTAAAGACAGCGGCCCGGCCACTGGCTTGCAGCGTGAAGGCGTGAAGCTGAAAAACCAGACCGCCACTACCCTGGAAATCGGCGGGCGGGGCGAGCAGTGGTTTGGTCAGTGGGACTTGGCGCTGTACCGCTCCGAGGTGCGCCACGAATTGCTCAGCGTCGAGACCCAGGCGCAAACAGCCACCTCCAATGCCGCGATCGCCGAGTCCAACGCCAGCCCCACCGTGCATCAGGGTGTGGAACTGAGCCTGCTCAGTCCGCTGTGGGAGGGCGGCCGCAACGGTCAGCTCGCCCTGCGCCAGGCCTACACCTTCAGTGACTTCCATTACCGCGACGACGAGCGCTTTGGCGACAATACCTTGCCGGGCATCCCCAAGCATTATTACCAGGCGCAACTGCGCTACAGCCACCCGACGGGGTTCTACACCAGCCTCAACACTGAGCATTCGTCGCGAGTGGCGGTGGATTACGCCAATTCCTACTACGCCGCGTCCTACACCACACTGGGCGCCACCTTCGGCTACGACGCCCCCAAACAAGACTGGCAAGCCTGGGTCGACCTGCGCAATCTGACCAACCGGCGTTACGCCAACACCGTGACGCCCGGTTACGACGACAACGGCTTGGATGCCGCGCGTTCAACCCCGGCGGACGGTCGTGGCATTTACACCGGTGTGTCGTGGAGCTGGCGTTAAGCCGCGTGTCAGCCCTTGCTCCCATAGCGTTTTACTGGCATTGTTCGCGCAATTGGTAATATTTCCCATTTGAGAAGTTTTTGCGCATGCATGACATTCCGGCCGCGCTGGGCGATTCAGTGCGTCAGCAGACCCTTACGGCGATGTACCGCGAACACCATGGCTGGTTGCACGGTTGGCTGCGCAAAAAACTCGGGTGCTCGCAACAGGCCGCCGACCTGGCCCACGATGCGTTTATCCGCGTGCTGATGCTATCCGAGCCGCAGCACATCCAAGAACCGCGAGCTTTTTTGGCGACCACGGCGGGGCGCCTGCTGATCGATGGCGCGCGTCGGCGGCGCATTGAAAAAGCCTATCTGCAAGCGCTGGCAATCCAAAGCGAAGATGCCGGCATGCCCGATCCGGCAGCCATTCATGTGGCACTGCAAGCCTTGGAGCGTATCGCCGAGATGCTCACCGGTTTGCCGGCCAAGGCCCGCGAAGCGTTTCTGCTGAGCCGCCTCGACGGGCTGACCTACAGCGAAATAGCCCTGCGCTTGAACGTGTCCCCCAGCTCGGTCAAGAACTACATTTCCAGTGCCCTGGTGCACAGCTACCACAGCCTGCATGCGGCGGACCCGCTGTCGTGAGTTCCGAACAGATCATTCAGCAAGCGGCGAATTGGCTGACGCGTCTGCACGACGAAGATGTCAGCGAAGCCGAGCGACGGGCATTCGAGACCTGGTGCCAGGCCGACCCGCGCCACGGGGTGGCCATCGAGCGTATGCGCGGCCTGTGGGGTAGTTTCGACACCGTTCCCGCGCAACCGGCGCGCATTGCCCTGAAGCGTGCTTTTCCCACGCCACGCGCGCGCGGAGCCCAGGTGGTAGGCCTGCTCGGTGTGTTGCTGTGCGGATGGCTGAGCCTGGAACATATGCCGGTGTGGATGGCCGACCAGCGCACCGGCGTCGGCGAGCGCCGCCAAATCGCCCTGGCAGACGGCAGCCAGTTGCAGCTCAACAGCAACTCGGCGGTGGACGTGAAATTCGACGGCCATCAGCGGGTGATCGAGCTGTTGCAGGGGGAGCTGTGGGTCGATGTGGCCAAGGACGCGCAACGGCCCTTCGTGGTGCGCACCGACCAAGGCACGGCGACGGCGTTGGGGACGCGCTACCTGGTCAAGCGCGCGGCGGACGGCTCGACGGTGGTGACGGTGATCGAGTCCACCGTGGCGGTCAAAGGGCAGGAAAGCGACAGCGTCAAGGTCACGGCCGGGCAACGCTCGGTGGTGGATCACGGCCGCGCCCAGCCGCCCCAGTCTATCGGTAATGCCGACGCGGACGCCTGGACCCGTGGCCTGCTCAAGGTCAACGACCAACCCTTGGCCGAGGTGCTGCAAACCCTGGCCAGCTACCGCCACGGCCTGTTGCGGTTCGACGCCGCTGCTTTGGGCGATATGCGCGTGTCCGGGGTGTTCAAGCTGGATGACACCTCGGCGGCGCTGTCGGCGTTGGCCGATAACCTGCCGATTCAGGTCGAGTACTTCACCGATCTGCTGGTGGTGGTCAAGCCGCGCTAGTGCTGGCGCAGGCGTTTATACAAGGTGTTTCGGCTCACTCCCAGCTCCCGTGCAAGGTGGGAAATATTACCGCCGGCGGCTTTGAGGCGCCGGGTCAGGTCGTCGCTGTCGTCCAGCCCATCGTTGGCTGGGGCCGGCGCTGCCCGGTCCAGGTCGACGAAGAAGTCGTCCGGCAGATGCTCAACGCGGATCGGCTGCTCTTCGGCCATCGCCAGCGCCACTTGCAGCACGCTGCTGACCTGGCGCAGATTGCCCGGCCAAGGGTGCTGCTCGAACAGCGCCAGCACCTCGGCGCTCAAGCCGGCCCTTTGCGTCGGCTCGCGATGCTGTTGCCACAGTTGTTGGAACAGCGCCTGTTTGTCACGGCGTTCGCGCAATGGGGGCAGTTCCAGGGTCAGGCCGCCGATGCGGTAGTACAAATCCTCGCGGAAACGCCCGGCCTGCACCCACTCGCGTAAGGCTCGATTGGTGGCGGAGATAATGCGCAGATCCACCGGGAACAGGTCGCTGCTGCCCACCGGTTGCACGCAGCGTTCTTGCAAAACCCGCAACAGCCGCGCCTGGGTCGGCAGCGGCATGTCACCGATTTCATCGAGAAACAGTGTGCCCTTGTCCGCTTTGCGGATCAGGCCGATGCTGCCTTTCTGATTGGCACCGGTAAACGCGCCTTTTTCGTAGCCAAACAACTCCGATTCCACCAATTCGGCGGGAATCGCCGCACAGTTCACCGCGATAAAGGCCTGGCGGCTGCGGGAACTGGCCTGGTGCAAAGCTTTGACGAACACTTCCTTGCCCACGCCGGTTTCACCGTGGATCAGCAGCGGAATGTCTTTTTCCAGCAGGCGCTCGGCCTGGCGCACGGCTTTTTCCACGCGCGGGTCGCCGAAGTGCAGGGTCTTGAGACCGATGGCCGTGGGGGCAGGCGTAGGGCGCGGTTCGCGAGCCTTAGGTTCGGTAAATACGCGGGCCTGCACCGGCTGCTGGAGGGGGCGCTTGAGCAGGCACTGGAACCGGTTGCGCCCGGCCGCCTGCAATGAGAATGGCAAGCCTTCGGGCTGGTTGAGCAATTCCAGCAAGGACACTTTGAACAGGCTGTCGATCATCACGCACGACAAACTGATGCCCAGCAGGTTGTCGGCGCGCCGGTTGGCCGAGAGGACCTGGCCGCTTTCATCGAAAATCAGCAACCCCGCCCACTGGCTATCGAGATTGCTCAAACCTGTGTTGAAGGTCAGCTGGAAGTGCTCGCCGCGAAACAGGTTGAGGATCAACCGGTTCTCCACGGTCTGGCTCATCATCTTGACCATGCCGAGGGTATGGGAGGGCGGCAGGTAGCTGTCGCTGGAAACGTCCAACACCGCGATGATTTCGCGCTGGGCATCGAAGATCGGCGCCGCGGAACCGGTCATAAAGCGGTTGGCCTTGAGAAAGTGTTCGTCGTGCGCGATGTGCACCGCCTGGGCACAGGCCAAGGCGGTGCCGATGGCATTGGTGCCGCTGGCGCGCTCCAGCCAGCTGGCGCCAGCGCTGAAACCACGGGCCAGCTTGGGTTCGATAAAACGCTGGGTGCCCCACGACGTCAGCACTTGGCCCTGGTTGTCGGCCAGCATGATCAGGCAGTTGGAGTTGCTGAGGATATTTTCGTAGTAGGGCAGGACTTCCTGGTGAGTGGTCTGCACCAGGGAATGCTGGCTCTCCAGCAATTGGCTGATGCCCTCGGCAGGCAACTGGTCAAAGCTGGGGGGGCTTTGGTGGTCCAGGCCAAAAGCGCGGCAACGGCGCCAGGAGTCCTGAATGATGGTGTCGTGAGCCAAGGGTTCGGCCATGGGGCGACCTTCTTTTTATTGTTTTGGGGTCTTGCGCAATCTACTGACGCCACCGCTACAAAATGCGTTGAGCATTCAATCGGCTTCAAAGAGTGTTGTTCAGAACTGTTCACTGTCAAGCCCCAAACTGTTCACTTGCTCAACCAAATTGTTCACTCCTGAACATCACCTAAGCCCCATTTCCTTGTGAATCAAGTACCTGCATTTTTGGCACGAAACTCGCTCTGACGACTGGCCAGATTCATTCCAATAATAAAAAGGTCGTGTCATGTCATTGACCCTGGAACATGTCTCCCGCGTTGTCGAAGGCCAGACTTGGATCGACGACGCCAACCTGCGTTTCGAACCCGGTTCCTTCAACGTTCTGCTTGGCCGGACGCTCTCCGGCAAGACCAGCCTGATGCGTCTGATGGCTGGGCTGGACAAGCCCGACAGCGGCCGCGTCCTGATGAACGGCGTGGACGTCACCCACAAGCCGGTGCGCCTGCGTAATGTGTCGATGGTCTATCAGCAGTTCATTAACTACCCGACCATGACCGTGTTCGAGAACATCGCCTCGCCGTTGCGCCAGGCCGGCATGGCCCATGAGCTGATCCAGAGCAAGGTGCTGGAAACCGCCAGGATGCTGCGCATCGAAAAATTCCTGCAACGCCACCCGCTCGAACTGTCCGGTGGCCAGCAGCAACGTACCGCCATGGCCCGGGCCTTGGTGAAGGATGCCGAACTGATCCTGTTCGACGAGCCGCTGGTGAACCTGGACTACAAACTGCGCGAAGAGCTGCGTCAGGAAATGCGCGAGCTGTTCGCCGCGCGGCACACCATCGCCATCTATGCCACCACCGAGCCCAACGAAGCCCTGGCCCTGGGTGGCACCACCACCATCCTCCACGAAGGCCGGGTGATCCAGAGTGGCAAGGCCGCCGAGGTCTATCACCAGCCCCAGACGGTACTGGCTGCTGAGCTGTTTTCCGAACCCCCGATCAACCTGATGCCCGGGCGGATCAGCGGCAACGAAGTGAGCTTCGCCAATTTCGTGCATTTCCCCCTCAATGTGGACCTGCGTCCGATCGGAGAGGGCGAGTTCCGTTTCGGCGTACGCCCCAGCCATATCAGCCTGGTGCCGAGCAACGACGATGACCTGGAGCTGGCGGTGACCGTGGAAGTGGCTGAGATCAGCGGCTCCGAAACTTTTTTGCATGTGCGCAGCGAACATTTCCTACTGGTGCTGCACCTACCGGGGGTGCATGAGTACGACGTCGATGCGCCGATCCGCGTGTATATCCCCACCCATAAACTGTTTGTGTTCGATGGTCAGGGCCGCTTGGTCCAGGCCCCCGGGCGCCGTGTCGCGAGGGTTGCCTGATGGCCGAGATCCATTTGCAGAACCTGGCGCACAGTTACAGTCCTACGCCGAGCGGGCCTGAAGACTACGCGATCCGGGCAATGAACCATGTGTGGGAGCAGGGCGGTGCCTACGCCTTGCTCGGCCCGTCGGGCTGCGGCAAGTCGACCTTGCTTAATATCATCTCCGGGTTGCTCAGCCCGTCCGAAGGCCAGGTGCTGTTCGATACCCAAGTGGTCAACGACCTTACGCCGGAAAAACGCAACATCGCCCAGGTGTTCCAGTTCCCGGTGGTCTACGACACCATGACGGTGTTCGACAACCTGGCCTTTCCATTGCGCAACCAGGGCATGGCCGAGGCGAAAATTCACAGCAAAGTGCAGGAAATCGCTGAAGTCCTCGACCTGCAAAACCTGCTGAACAAGAAAGCCCGCAACCTCACTGCCGACGAAAAGCAAAAAGTCTCCATGGGCCGCGGCCTGGTGCGTGACGACGTGTCGGCGATCCTGTTCGACGAGCCGTTGACGGTGATCGATCCGCACCTGAAGTGGAAGCTGCGGCGCAAGCTCAAGCAGATCCATGAGCAGTTCAATATCACCATGGTCTACGTCACCCACGACCAGTTGGAAGCCTCGACCTTCGCCGACAAAATCGCGGTGATGTACGGCGGGCAGATTGTGCAATTCGGCACGCCGCGAGAACTGTTCGAACGGCCCAGCCATACCTTTGTCGGCTATTTCATCGGCAGCCCTGGGATGAATCTGATCCAGGTGCAGGCCGAGGCGGGTGGGGTCCGCTTTGCCGGCACCCACCTGCCGCTATCCACTGCAATGCAACAGCGCCTTGCCGAGACCAGCTACCAGAGGTTGCAGGTCGGCATCCGCCCGGAATTTATCCACGTTTGGGACGAGCACAACCCTGACGCCCTGCAAGCCGATGTTATGCATCTGGAAGACCTCGGCACCTACAAGATCATGACCCTCACTCTCGACGGTGCGACGCTCAAAGTGCGCCTGGCCGAAGACAAACCGGTGCCCGAACACAAGGCTTCCATCAGTTTCCCCGCGCAATGGCTGATGCTCTACGCCGACGACTACCTGCTGGAGGTGTTGCCATGAACAAGGTGCAGAACAACAAAGCCTGGTGGCTGGTACTGCCGGTGTTCCTGCTGGTGGCGTTCAGTGCGGTGATCCCGATGATGACCGTGGTCAACTACTCAGTGCAGGACATTTTCGACCAGTCCAGCCGCTACTTTGTCGGGGCCGACTGGTACAAGCAGGTGCTGCTCGACCCGCGCCTGCACGACTCGTTGCTGCGCCAGTTCATCTATTCGGCCTGCGTGCTGTTGATCGAAATCCCGCTGGGTATCGCCATTGCCCTGACCATGCCGACCAAAGGTCGCTGGTCGTCGCTGGTGCTGATCATCCTGGCTATCCCGCTGCTGATTCCGTGGAACGTGGTGGGCACCATCTGGCAGATCTTCGGCCGCGCCGATATAGGCCTGCTGGGCTCGACCCTCAACACCCTGGGGATCAACTACAACTACGCGGCCAACACTATGGACGCCTGGGTCACGGTGCTGGTGATGGACGTATGGCACTGGACCTCACTGGTGGCCCTGCTGTGTTACTCCGGCCTGCGGGCGATTCCGGACGTGTACTACCAGGCTGCGCGTATCGATCGTGCCTCGGCCTGGGCAGTTTTCCGACATATCCAGTTGCCCAAAATGAAGAGCGTGCTGTTGATCGCGGTGATGCTGCGCTTTATGGACAGCTTCATGATTTATACCGAACCCTTCGTCCTGACCGGCGGCGGACCGGGTAACGCCACTACGTTTCTGAGTCAGACATTGACCCAGATGGCGGTAGGTCAATTCGACCTGGGCCCGGCGGCGGCGTTTTCCCTAGTGTATTTCCTGATCATCCTGTTGGTGTCCTGGCTGTTCTACACCGCCATGACCCACTCCGACGCCAACCGCTGAGGCCGCCAACATGAGCAAACGCAAGCTGATTCCATTGTTGCTGTACATCCTGTTCCTGCTGGTGCCGATCTACTGGCTGCTGAACATGTCCTTCAAGAGCAACACTGAAATCCTCGGCGGCCTGACGCTGTTTCCGCAGGATTTCACCCTGGCCAACTACAAGGTGATCTTCACCGATCCGAGCTGGTACACCGGTTACCTCAATTCGTTGTACTACGTGAGCCTGAACACGGTGATCTCCCTGAGCGTGGCGCTGCCGGCGGCCTATGCGTTTTCGCGCTACCGCTTTCTGGGGGACAAGCACCTGTTCTTCTGGCTGCTGACCAACCGCATGGCGCCGCCGGCGGTGTTTTTGCTGCCGTTTTTCCAGCTCTACTCTTCCATCGGCCTGTTCGACACCCACATCGCTGTGGCGCTGGCCCATTGCCTGTTCAACGTGCCGTTGGCGGTGTGGATTCTGGAAGGTTTTATGTCCGGCGTGCCCAAGGAAATCGACGAAACCGCCTACATTGACGGTTACTCGTTTCCTAAGTTCTTCGTGAAGATTTTTGTTCCGTTGATCGGCTCCGGCATCGGGGTGACGGCATTTTTCTGCTTTATGTTTTCCTGGGTCGAGCTGCTGCTGGCGCGCACGCTCACGTCGGTCAACGCCAAGCCCATCGCGGCGGTGATGACCCGCACGGTGTCGGCCTCCGGTATTGACTGGGGCGTGCTGGCAGCGGCGGGGGTATTGACCATCCTGCCGGGCATGCTGGTGATCTGGTTTGTTCGTAACCACGTGGCCAAGGGCTTTGCCCTGGGCCGGGTCTAGAGGATTCGATGATGGAATGGATGGCCTGGACCACCCCCACCGCACTGTTCTTTGGCGGCATCGCCCTGATTCTGGCGGGCATGACTACCTGGGAGCTGCGTTCGCCGAGCATCCCGCGGCGCGGGTTTCTGCCGATCAGCACCACCCGTGGCGATCGTTTGTTTATCGGTCTTCTCGGCAGCGCCTACCTGCATCTGCTGGTAATCGGCGTTACCGACTGGAGCATCTGGGTAGCGTCCGCGCTGTCCCTGGTATGGCTGTTGAGTGTGATGCGTTGGGGCTGATGCCCTTATGAAATAAACAACCAGGAGGTCTCTATGTTGAATAAGAACAATAAGCTGCGACATAGCATTTCATTGGCCGCCGTACTGGCCCTCAGCGGTTTGAGCGCTTCGGCCTGGGCCGATGCCTACGAAGATGCCGCGAAGAAATGGATCGGCAGCGAGTTCAAACCGTCCACCCTCACCGAAGCCCAGCAGCTCGAAGAGTTGAAGTGGTTTATCAAAGCTGCGGAGCCGTTCCGTGGGATGAAGATCAACGTGGTGTCGGAAACCCTCACCACCCACGAGTACGAATCCAAGGTGCTGGCCAAGGCCTTTAGCGAGATCACCGGGATCAAGCTGACCCACGACCTGCTGCAGGAAGGCGACGTGGTGGAGAAACTGCAAACCCAGATGCAGTCCGATAAAAACATCTATGACGGCTGGGTTAACGATTCCGACTTGATCGGTACCCATGTTCGCTATGGCAAGACCGAATCGATCACCGACCTGATGGCCAACGAAGGCAAGGACTTCACCTCGCCGACCCTGGACCTCAAAGACTTTATCGGTCTGTCCTTCACCACCGGCCCGGACGGCAAGCTCTACCAACTGCCCGACCAACAGTTCGCCAACCTCTACTGGTTCCGCGCCGACTGGTTCGAACGCCCGGAGCTGAAAGCCAAGTTCAAGGAAAAATACGGCTATGAACTCGGTGTGCCGGTGAACTGGTCGGCCTACGAGGACATCGCCAAATTCTTCAGCGAAGACGTCAAGGAAATCGACGGCAAACGCATCTATGGGCACATGGACTACGGCAAGAAAGACCCGTCCCTGGGCTGGCGTTTCACCGATGCCTGGTTCTCCATGGCCGGCGGCGGCGACAAAGGCCTGCCCAACGGTTTGCCAGTGGACGAGTGGGGCATTCGCGTGGAGGACTGCCACCCGGTGGGTTCCAGCGTCACCCGTGGCGGCGACACCAATGGCCCGGCGGCGGTGTTCGCCACCCAGAAATACGTGGACTGGATGAAAGCCTACGCGCCACCGGAAGCAGCGGGCATGACCTTCTCCGAATCCGGCCCGGTGCCGTCCCAGGGCAATATCGCCCAGCAGATTTTCTGGTACACCGCGTTTACCGCCGACATGACCAAACCGGGCCTGCCGGTGGTGAATGCCGACGGCACACCGAAATGGCGCATGGCGCCATCGCCGGTAGGGCCTTACTGGGAAAAGGGCATGAAAAAGGGCTATCAGGACGTAGGTTCCTGGACGTTCCTCAAGTCCACCCCCGAGAAGCAGAAACTGGCGGCATGGCTCTATGCGCAGTTCGTGACCTCGAAAACCGTGTCGCTGAAGAAAACCATCGTCGGTCTGACGCCGATTCGTGAGTCCGACATCAACTCCCAGGCCATGACCGACATGGCGCCGAAACTCGGCGGGCTGGTGGAGTTCTACCGCAGCCCGGCCCGCGTGGAGTGGACGCCTACCGGCACCAACGTGCCGGACTACCCACGCCTGGCGCAACTGTGGTGGAGCAATATCGCCGCCGCCGCCAGCGGCGAGAAAACCCCGCAACAGGCGTTGGACAACCTGGCCAAGGAGCAGGACGCGATCATGACGCGCCTGGAGCGCTCCAAGGTGCAGCCGGTGTGCGGCCCGAAAATGAACCCCGAGCGTGACGCGCAATACTGGTTCGACCAACCGGGCGCACCCAAGCCGAAACTGGCCAACGAGAAGCCCAAAGGCGAGACCGTCGGCTACAACGACCTGCTTAAACAATGGGAGGCGGCGCGCAAGTAAGCGCCTATTTGTAGTGAGCGGGCTTGTCGAATCGTCGCACCGCCCGGGCTGGGCTGCGTAGCAGCCCCTTCTTAAGGTGCCGCGGTGTGTCAGATGGGACACATCGCCTGAGATAGGGGCTGCTTCGCAGCCCGGCGCGGGGCAAGCCCGC
>NZ_JAEILC010000028.1:0-19984 GCF_016307435.1 Pseudomonas sp. S4_EA_1b
TCTTTCCTTTACATCGACGAGGCCTTCGCGGAGCTCACGGGCATCCAAACCGATCTGGTGCGCATGGGCCGAGAGATCCGTGCTCAAGTGCTCGCCGCCACGGGCATTCCCACCGGGGTCGGCATCGCACCCACCAAAACACTGGCGAAGCTCGCCAATTTCGCGGCAAAACGCTGGCAGAAGCAGACCGGAGGCGTGGTGGATATCACTGACCCACAACGCCGGGACAAGCTGCTGAGGGCTGTGGCCGTAAATGAGGTCTGGGGTGTGGGGCGACGGCTCACAGAGCGCCTAGGCGAGATGGGCATACGCACGGCCTGGCAGCTGGCCGAGGCGGACACCTGGACCCTGCGGAAAAAATTCAGTGTGGTGCTGGAAAAAACCGCACGCGAGCTTCGCGGGACGCCCTGTCTGGAGCTGGACAGCGTGGCACCGCCCAAGCAGGAGATCTGCTGCAGCCGCATGTTTGGGCAACGGCTGCACGACTTGGCACCCATCCGCGAGGCGGTCGCCAGCTATGCCGCTCGGGCCTGCGAGAAATTGCGTGCTCAGGGCTCGGTTTGCAAGCGAGTACGGGTCAGCATCCGCACCGGTATGTTCAATCCGGACGAGCCTAAATTCACCAAGGGCATGCTGTGCGAGCTGCCCTACCCCACCGACGACACTCGACTGATCACCCAGGCCGCGCTTGCCGGCCTCGACAAGCTGTATCGCCCAGGTTTCGCTTTCTCAAAAGCGGAAGTGCTGCTGATGGATCTGTGCGGGCGCGGTGAATTCACCGACGACCTGTTCGCCTCCAGTCAGCCAGCTAATTCGGAGAAGGTGATGGCCGTGCTTGATTCGATCAACGCCAAATGGGGACGGGGAACGTTGCGACCTGGTGTGGTACCAGCAGCCCCCGCCTGGAGCATGCGTCGCGAGCTGATGAGCCAGAGTTTCACGACGCGAGTAGATCAATTGTGGCGAGTATCCGCGCGGTAGCCGGCATCGCGCGCCTGCTGTGCTGCTTCTCCTGGAAGGGAAAGGGCCTGGCTGCGGTAATGGATTGCTGATCCGGGCCGTGCTTGTGCCCCTCTACGCACCCGAGCTTGCAATAGATGATCCGTCTCCAAGGCGGTATGCGATCTTACCCATGCCTTGGGTTATTTGGGGTTCAGGAGATGCTGAAACCAACTAAACCGAGGAGCTAGCCATGAACCTGTTTACGCACATTGCCAATCTCATCACCTCTGTCGTCCGGCCAGAAAAAGCGGCATTCACCACGGTCATCTATCCCAGCCAGGGAAAAGCGGTCGTGGTGCATGACGGCCTTGGTATTCGCCAGGAACGTTGGTGGTATCAGGTCGATTCGCTGGAAGATGGGGACACGAGTACGTCGTTCGACAGCATCCTGCAGGATCACACTAACTGGGCTGATTCATTTGACCCGGTAGGCCAGACCCAAGCCGAGGATACTTTCTCAGCTTTCTCATCGACCCACTTCGAACCCATGGAAACCTTCTGGCTCAATCCCGCCAACGGAATGCCCATGCTCGACAGCTGTTTCGATGTCATGGGTAACGCATTCGGCACGGACACGATGACTGACAGCCTGTCGTTTGATCACGGCATAAGCAGCTTCGGAGACAGTTTTTCGTCCTTCGGTTTCGACTAACGGGCAGTCGCCACAGCACTCAGAGGAGTTTGATCATGTCGCCACTTGCACTGGTTGTTAGCTTCATCCTCACATTCGCCATCGGAATTTCTTGGCTGGCCCTGACCCTCGACGCACGCATTGGGCGCAGCAGGCTCGTCCGGCAGATTCCATTGCCACTGGACGTCCCAGCTTCTGGCTATCGTCACAATCCACAATCCCGACTCCGACCAGTATTGGCGGTAACAGGCTGCATGCTGCTACTTCTTTCCGGAATGAGTGCCGCCATCCTCGGCAGACTGGCCACCATGCAACCGGCAGAAGCGGCAGCGGTGTTCTTCGCTTATCCGCTGCTGAAAAGCCTCTGGGGGCAAATCGTGGGCGTGGGGCCAATCGTCTGCGTCGTCATGGCCGTACCCGGAACCTACTGCATCTGTTTCGGGCTCAGGAGCGACAAACGGTGAAGCTACCGTTGCCGTTTGACCTCCACTGCGGCAACAGGCTCATGCTCGAGATGGCGTTAACTTCCAAAATCACCGTCGCGTTGCCAACGGACCTCCGCTACGGCAACGACTCCGGCCCATCGCAGACCAAAAAGTAATCAATCTACGCTAGCGTTTTTAGAGGTATGCATCAGGTGATGCTGGCAGATAACACCAAGTGCATTCTTATCACCGGATAAGTAACACCCAAAATGAAACATTGATCTTGAAACACCCAAATTGAAACGGCCCGCATAGGGGATCAAGCATGTTCGTTCGCGCCTACCTTCGAGCCAGCACCGCCGAGCAGGATGCCGCTCGCGCCCGTTCGCTCTGGAGCAGTTCGCCACTGACCACAGCAAGGTCATTGCCGCGCACTACATCGAGAACGCACCGGGAACCCAAGCTGATCGTACCGAGTTGCTGCGCCTATTGGCCGATTCCCGCAGCGGGGATGTTCTGCTGGTGGAAAGTATCGATCGACTGTCCCGCCTGCCGGCTGGTGACTGGGCGAAGCTCAAGGCATCCATCGACGGGAAGGGGCTAAGAATCGTGGCTCTCGATCTTCCAACCAGTCACCAAGGTATGCGCGACACCACGGGCTATGAGTTCACCGTCCGTATGCTCGGGGCAATCAACAACATGATGCTCGACATGATGGCCGCCATTGCCCGCAAGGATTACGAACAGCGACGGGCCCGGCAAGCTCAAGGGATTGAAAAAGCTAAGATCCAAGGGAAGTATCAGGGCCGTCCGGTTGACGTATCCCTTCACGCCCGCGTTAGTGAGTTGCTCGCCGCCGGACTTGGAGTCAGGGCAACGGCACTACACGCCAACTGCTCAACAACCACCGTGCTTAAGATTCGGGATCGGAGCCAAGGCGGATCTCTTTCCTAAAGGCGAGATAGCTGAGTGCAAGGCTTCCAGCTGCCACTTCGGTAGTTTATGGCTTAACGGGACGGACGTGGCCCTTCGTTCCATAGGAGATAGTCGCGACAGGCTAATGTTGGCCAACTGAGGTCGTCTAGCGTTCACGAAAGCCGGGCCGGCTTAGGACGTTATTAGCCTGGCAGAAACATTCCCAACTCAGAAACAGGCGTCTGATATCCATTTGCCATATCCCTCAATGACCTATAGCTTGGCGAAATGCCACCGTGCACATAATACAAGAGGCCAGAGCCCGCTGATTCAGCACTCCGGCCTGCCCTATAAAGGAAAGGGAGAAGCATGAAGGTAATCGTCAAAGGCAGCGGACTGCACAGCAGCGAAACAAAGGCGCTAAGCCGCATGGAGTCGGAGCTTCGGGATTCATGGCACGCTTATGCCTCCGTCCTGATGATGGACCAGCAGGGGTCGATGGAATTCGACCTCATCATCGTCACCCACGATCGCGTTCTGGTTATCGAGCTGAAGAACTGGCGCGGCAAGCTGACATCCTACGACGGCAACTGGTACATCGACGGAAAGTACCGCTCGAAGAGCCCCTACCACACCAAGCGAGACCAGGCCCTCCGCCTCAAGAACATTCTCCAAACACACCTATCGCACGACCTCGGTTACGTGCCGTTCGTTGAGGCTCATGTGGTGCTCTGCGGGGAGGCGACCCCTGATCATCTGCCATCCAGCGAACAGCTCTACGTCCACAGGCTGGATGATTTCCTGAAGATCAGTGACAGCGCTGTTTACGACGCCATAGTGCAGAAAGTCAGTCTCAGGTTCGATGGCATCGGACGCCAGCGACCGAATCATGCTGACAATCTGAAATACTTTGATGGCTTCTTCCGCGGTCGTCGCGTCGAACTGGCCAAATTCAAGGTCAAGGGATACGAGGCTGCCGAAACCCCTGATCACCAGCACGAGCTCAAGCTATTCGCGGAGTACCCCGCCACGCATGAAGAATCTCGCGTCCGGCGAGCTATGATCCGGCGGTGGGACTTGGATATCTTGGGCATCCTTAACCGCGAAGACAACATCTGGAAGAAGGTGATAAGCCGGGAAAACTATCTTTACAACAATGCCTCAGCGACTAATAGCCTACTGCAGCAGTACATGCTGCGTCCTCTGGATGCCCCCGACGACGACAACATCGCCGTCGATTGTGTGGCGATGTATGAAGTCAAACAGAACACGCGCCGGCTGAGCGAGTTCATAACCCTCAACTCGCACAAATGGAGTCCAGATCGAAAGCTGGATATCGTCCGGGCGTTGCTGGCACCATTTGCGGAACTGCACAGCTTGGGCAGCGCCCATCGGGATATCCAGCCGCAGAACTTGTGGTACTCCGAAGATAGCGCCTACATCCTCACCAGTGGCTACCACGCTGCATTCATTCCCGAAAAGGGTACTGTGAAGGAACTGAGTACCCTTCTGAGAAGCTCTTCAACCCTGATTCCGGAAGACGTTTATGGTGGAGAAGGGGAGCCGGTGAACCCGTTCGCCAAGGACGTTTATCTGCTGGCTCTCGTTGCCCACAAGATCTGCTTCCCTGACCAGAAACTGGCTGAGGAGGAAGGCATTTCGATCTGGAAGCCGGTTGAGAACGATCCGTTCGACGGCAAGCTCAATGCATTCTTCGAAAAGGCGATGGACCTGGAGTACCAGAACCGATTCGCGAATGCCGCCGACATGCTCGCGGAATTCAATGCGATCTCCATCGGCGATGATCGCTCTTACGATGATACAGCAGAGGTTATCCAAGCGCTGAGCGCGGGCGGCTTCATAAATAGGGAGCTCAACCCATTCACTCTTCAGGGAGTTTTCCCCCCTGTACAGGGCGAGCAGGTCTCCTTCTTTGGAGAGAAGATTAGCTATCGCTGCCTAGTCAATGGCGAGCAATGTTTGCTGAAGCTTTGGCAACATGCCCGCATCGACCTCCAGAATCCCGCTTCCAACCGGCGCTTGCTACGCATGCGGCGGAGAATTGAGAAGGCCGTCGAAGCCAAGCTCCCCATTTCGACTGTTGTTCAATACGGCCTGTTCGGCGAGGGCGCCGGGCTCTTCATAGTTACCCGCTACGAAGATGGCATCACTTGGCGAGAGTACGCGACAACACTCGCTACGCCAGAGCAAAAACTGAAAAGTGCTCTCGCACTTTGCGATCTCGCTATCCATGTCCATACCAGCAACTTCGCGCATGGCGACCTTCACCCCGACAATATCCTGGTTCGCAGCGGAGACGGGAAGGATGGCCAAACCATCGACATGCTGCTGATCGACGCTTTGGACTACGGCGACACCAGCGATCCCTACAACGTGGAGTATGGCCCGGCTAACCCAACAGCGACCGACGGTTTCGGGCGCGACAGGTTTGCCGTCTACCGCATGGTGGAGGAGCTATTTGTCGAAAATATTTCTCCGGAGCTGGCGATGGAGCTCCAAGCCGCAGCAGCTCTACCCGATCGCGTTCCAGTTGATCTGGCACTGCTTCGGGCGGCCCTGAAAAGCGACCTGGATCGCCAGATTACGCCGCCGAAGGCAGCACAGCCTGCGTTGCGTCTGATCCACCCATTCGCGCAACTCTCAGAAAAACCGACCCTGCTGCAGAAGGAGGGGGCTGAATATCATCTGTCTGTCCAACGGGCGAATGACAATCCAAGGCTACTGTTCTTCACCATCACAGCCCACGAGAAGACATTGCGGCTCAAGCTCGATCCCGAGGCCAGGGTTATCACGACAGCTTGGGTCAAGGATTCAGGGCTAGGCGACTACGCCAGTGACGGTCAGCGATCGCAATGCAGCTTCACCACCCCCATCACTATCGAACGCGGCGTCATGGCAGGTGATAAACCCAACTCGTTTATCGAATTCTTGATGAACCAGGATGTGGTTCTCGACCTTCTCGTTGAGATGTTTGAGCCCAAAGAGGGCGCTGAGGAACGCGAAGCTCTCCTGGATGAGAGCATTGAGCAGACGATCAATCCCCACCAGATCTGGCGGGCCCTTCTGGAAACAGAAGGGGAGCAGCGTCAAAAACTGGAGTTGTGCAGCGCTGACATCGTTGAGAGCAAGTCGGGCGGCTGGCTGATTCCCTGTATGCTCAAGGCCGGCAACGAACTGGAATTTCCTGCAGATGATATTGAGGAAATTGGCGTTTACCTGGGTGATGAGATTCAGGCATTCGGCTGGGTAATACCCGAAGAGACTACGGACGAAACCTTGGCGGTCAAGCCTCGGGGTGAGTCCCTTTCCTCCTTCAAAAAGCGGGTCAGCGAGGGATCTGACCTGTTCCTTGAATCCAAGCGGAGTCACGCATCTCGGTTCCGCCGGCAGAAAGCCCTGGACCGGGTGTTGTCCGGCAACTCTAGAATTCACAGCCTGCCAGGGTACTTCAATGAAGAAGGAGATGTGCGCGCCGCCATAACGCACGAGGTGCCAGACGAAGCGGCAATCCGCGCCCGGTACGATCGTCGGAACGGCTCGGACGAGGTGCTTAATTCAAAGCAGATCCAGGCATTCCAGCGGGTGATCAGTCAGTCGCCCATCTCCGTACTGCAGGGACCACCCGGCACTGGCAAGACGGCATTTGTCAGCAAGCTTATTCACTATCTGTTCGAGAACAAGCTTGCCAATAACATCCTGCTGGTGGGGCAATCTCACACGTCAGTGGATACCGTGACCATCAAGGCCAAGGAGTTGTGTCAGGAGCTAGATACTCCGCTCAGCCTAGTTCGCTTGGGTCGCGAGCACCAGATTGATGAGAAGCTGCTGCAATGCCACTCCAGCTCCATTCAGAGCAAGATGCGCTACAAGTTCCAGCGTGAATACGAAAATCGTATCAACGCGCTGGCTGGCCGTCTCATGGTGGACCAAGGGTTCGTCGATGAGGTCGCCAAGCTCCACCGCAGCATTAGCCCGCTGCTATCGAACATCGCCGTGTTGCTGGGTAGCATCAACGAACTGAGCGATGGTCGAGAGTTAAGCCCTGAACGGCAGGCTCATGTCGATCAGCTGAAGCAAATCCTAGCGTCGTCTAAAGAGCACATTCAGCTCAACATCGAGACTCGGGGATACGATTTCGACTTGCCGGAAGTCACGGATCCCTCGTACTGGTCGGAACTCACGAACCACATCGCGATGCGCCGTGGGGTGACCAACCAGATTGCCATTCGCCGACTGAACCAGCTCATAGGTATCAGCAAGGACTGGATTGACGTTCTCGCGTCAGCGTCGTCAAGCTTCGATCGGTTCTTCGTTAAATCGAGTCAGTTGGTCGCCGGTACCTTAGTGGGCATGGGCGCCAAGTGGCTGAGCCTGGAAGAGCAGGAATTCGACTGGGTCATCGTCGACGAAGCCGGGCGAGCGCAGGCTTCTGAACTCATGATTGCTCTGCAGTGTGCAAAACGGGTCTTGCTAGTAGGGGACCACTGCCAGTTGCCCCCGTTCTATGAGCAAGCGCATGTCCGGCACGTTGCCAGAATGCTCGGTATCACCGAAGCCGAGGTGAGAAAAACCGATTTCGAACGAGCATTCATCGTCAACGATGGCCTCACCCTGGATACGCAGTACCGGATGATCGAGCCGATTGGCGACATCATCTCCCATTGCTTCTACAAGGATCAGCTCCAGAGCCACCGCAAGAAGGCCCCCGAATGGTGCGAGGATCTTCCTTACCCCCTGAACAAGCCAGTCACCTGGATCGACAGCGGCAGTGGGGCTCGGGCTGTTGATGAAGACAACGATGGCAAGGGGATGGTGACCAACCGGCATGAATATGAGGTATGCAGGGACATTCTTAGACAGTTGGCCCGGTCTGAGTCGCTGGAAAGCCTCCGTGCGAAGAAGACGGAAAAACAGCCATTCCCGATCGGCATCATCGTCATGTACCGGGCGCAGAAGCAGCTGCTTGAGAACGAACTGTCCAGGGCCGAGTGGGCCGCCCCCATCCGGGATCTCATCAAGATCGAGACGGTGGACGCCTACCAAGGGCAGGAGAACACGATCATCATTCTGTCTCTGGTGAGGAACAACCCGGAAGGGAAGCAAGGCTTTTTGGTCGAAGCCTCGCGGATCAACGTCGCGTTGTCCCGTGCCCAAGAACGCCTTGTAGTTATCGGCTCCAAGCACATGTGGGAGAGTTCAAACGCGAACTCCTCCCTCTCCGAGGTCTTGGCATTCATCAGCGAGAAGAGCGCCGCAGGCAACGAAAACTACGAATTTGTGGACGGAACCACCGTGATTGAGGCCGCCAAACATGCTTGATGATATGGAAATTGTTGACCCCAGCGGCGTGCGCCTGTGCAACACGATTTCGCTGCTGATCCCAGCCTACAGCTACCACATCAACTGCGCTTGGACGCAGGAAGTCCCGCTGCCAGCAATTGAAGAGTTCACTTGTCGGCTTCTCATCGCCCTTCAGGAGGTACTCCCCGGCGAGATCCAGGAGTACTTCGGCCTGAGCAAGCGGGAGTGTGAGGTACTGATCGAGACACTGCTCAGGAACAAGCTGGCCGCCTATACTAATGAAGGTTTGCTGGCGCCTTCCAGCATTCTCATGGACCGAACCAAAGGTGATCCCGAGATTCCGCCCAGGCTCACCAAGTACGAAGAACGCACGGAAACTGTCGTTTTTGAGGCATTGACGGTTTCGATCATGCCGTCCAGTTCGTACAACCGCAGTCGCTTCGGACTGCGCCAACTCCCCATTCCGGCCGAAAACCAGAGCCCGGGACCAGAAGCCATCACCGAAGCCTTCGGCCGCCAGTACCGGGCGTTCTTGGACCATTCCCGCCGCCAGGAGCATGAGATTAAGAACACCCGCCTGTACAAGGTGGGCGGCTGCAGTACCGGCCGATTCGTACAGATTCCCATAGATCTGGAGATCTGGCTGCGTCCCACTAAAGAAGGTGACGTCGAGGTGCTGAAGAAGGTTGCCGAGAGGGTCAGCGGGGCACGCCAGCGGCCGCTATCGATGGAGGTCGAGGCGAAGATTTCTGACTACCTCAACAGCGTGAAAATGCCTTCCAAAGGCATGAGCCTCATACGCTACTGCACACTGTTCGACGACCATGTTCTGGACAAATACATTGATGAGCGAGGTCTGGATCTCAACCGCTGGCTTATCGATCACGCCAACCGCAAGACGGGGTATGGTAGTCCTACGACGCGTTCCTTAATCGGGCCGATTTTCAGCCTAAACAATAAAATAACCCTCGATCGCATGCTTGACGACCTCTCCGCCAATTGGAAACCAGGGGAAGATCATCGCGCCTACTGGCTTTCCAGTTCCGCTCCGTTCTGGGGGGCAAACGGGTACCTGCTAAACGAGTTCGGCAATGAAGTCGCCAAGCGCCTGACTGAGGACCGAAAGGGGCGTGGGATCATCGCTGCGATCATGCCTTTTGAAGGCAAGGAAGACCTCGGAACTCTGAAGCAGAGCTTCCACACAAGGTTGCCGAATGGCATAGCGTACGAGGGTAACGACCTGCAGACGCAGGTGGAGATCTTCTTGGTTCCCGGCCAACTCGCCGTCGTGCAGTACCACGTTCAGCCGGATGTTGAGAGCGCCATTACGGTGCCGATCGGCTATATCACCATCGACAAGGACCGGATCACCAAGATTGAAACCTACTTGGACAATCTGGTGAAAAGCAGAGGTAAGCCTGTTTTGGCTTGGACAGACGCCGGTTTGACCGTCGAGGAGATCCTCGGAGACTGCCATTCGAATTTCTGCGAAGCCAACCGCAAGCCTGTTCTGTCCTTAGGCAAGGCCAGTTTGGAGCGTCGAGCTCAAGCAAAACAGAATGACGGAGCGGGCGGAGAGTTGCCGAGCTAACAGCAGCTGGCCCCTACAAATAAATCTGGCCCCTCCTCTGTTTTTTCTGACCTTGCGATATCCTCGATTTTCGTAACGCGGGCAACGAATGCGCGCCCAAAAATGGAGAGCTCATGCATGACCGACTCCTTAGCTGATTTGGACACTCTGGTTCTCAAGTGCCGAGCGGAGCGTTCGAGGGACTATGTTTCAGAGTCAATTCGGTGCTACAAGGCCGGCGCGTACAGGTCGACCATTGTTAACGTCTGGATTGCAATCGTATTCGACTTGGTTGATAAAATTCGTGATCTCGCCCTTGCAGGCGATGCAAAAGCACAGCGCATCAATAGTCGTTATGAGACCTACATCGACCAGATCAATGCAGGTAATGACCAAGGTGTGAAAAACGCCTTGGAATTTGAGCGTACGATTATCAGTACTTGTGGGACGGAGCTAGGCTTCTTTGACCACCAGCAGATGCGTGACCTTCAGCGCCTTCGCGAAGATCGGCACCAATGCGCACATCCTTCATTTCAGTCTGCCGGGATTCCCCATCGGCCAAATGCCGAGCTTGCTCGCCTTCACCTTCGTAATGCGGTAGAGCACGTGTTGTCACAGCCGCCGATCCAGGGGCGCGCCGCTATCGCCGAACTACTTACTACAGTCGCCTCTGACTATTTCCCGACGGATTACCATCAAGCATCAATCGCCCTGCGCCAGACCCCATTGGCGAACCCGTCCGAAGCTCTCATTCGTGGTCTGGTTGACTCGCTCATCTTCGGATTTGCTCAGCCAGAAAGTCCTGTGGCTGGGAAAATCCAAGTCGGTGCTGTGCTGTCGGTGCTGCTCAATTCTCACCGAGCGACTGCTGAACCAAGGATCTCCCAGCAGTTGAGCACGCTGATTAGACAGGTGGAAGACCAAGGATTGCCAGGCGTTGCCCGACTGGTAGCGACGACACCTGAGATGGCCGGTTTGACTGACGATGCTGCTCGTGTTCGGCTGAATGAATTCCTCCGTAGTGGGGCCGAAGCTGAAGTAATGCCGGCCTTGGCGGTGGGGAGACATCCCGCGTTTGCTACCGTAGCGAACCAGCGAATTCATTCCTTGGAGACCGAACGTCTCGCTGTCGCAATACAGGAACATGACTTAGGCGAGTTGGCGAAAGAACGGGCACTCCAGCTGCTTTCGGAGACGCGCAGCTGGCACACTTCAAACGATGTTATCGAGAAGTTGATCATTCCTCTCTTCGATAACCTCACGCCCACGGATGTGAAACGCATCATCAGAATGCCTGCGGATACCAATGCAGACCTGCCCGGCTCCACTATGTATGGCCGATTCCTCAGTCAGGTTGATCGCTTAGGAGTGCTACCTGAGCAGGAGCTTGATCAGTTAGTGGCCGAGTGCAATGGCGAATTCATCGCAGCGCAACTCAAGCGAGCTCGCGAGAGAACGGTAGAGGTTACTAGAGGGTAGATTGCCCTAGAGAACTCTGGGCTTTTCGACTCCTGCCGAGTACGTTAACGACGGGTTGCGTCGACCGATTGAATCCATAGCCGATAGCTGCCTGTCATGCCGCGGAAATTCACGCCCGTTAGGCGATCAAACCGTGCTGACATCCAGTGTTCGGCGAACTATTGCTGCCTGAGTATGAGTGAACTCAGGACGCCAGTTCAACTCCCTATAAACCGTTCGTCGGACTAAAGCTCCCGGGGGCACATATGGGGGCACTTCCAAAGAAACCTCAAATAAAATGGCTATTAAACAGTAGGTTATGATGATTTATAAGATCCCCCCGGCTCCACCATTTGATCAACTAAAGACGTCCACGGACGTCTTTTTTTGTGCCTGAAATCCAGTGAAATCAAGGGTTTCAGGGCCATTGGCTTCCGTAGAGGCTTTTTGAGTTCCAGGCGTTTTGGTATCCCATTTGGTATCCCAAGCCCACCGATGCTATTTTTGGGATACCAAAACGGTCAGAGGAAGCTCTCATGACTACCAATGCAGCCCGCCTATCAGACCGCCAACTCAAGGCAGTCAAGGCCACAGGAAAAGACTTCGTTCTCACTGACGGCGACGGCCTTCAGCTCAGGGTCAGAGCCAGTGGCTCGATGCTATGGAATTTCAACTATCGCGAGCCGGTAACCAAAAACCGCCTCAATATGGCGCTGGGCCCTTACCCGGCTCTCTCGTTGGCGAACGCCAGAAAGAAAGCTCAAGAAGCACGTGAACTACTGGCGCTAGGCATTGACCCCAAGGCTCACCGCGATGAGCTCAGGCAAGCCAAGCTGGCGAAGACCGAACACACATTCGAAAAAGTGGCCACTGCCTGGTTCGAGTTGAAAAAACATTCCGTCACCCCGGCCTACGCAGAAGACATCTGGCGCTCGCTCACCCTGCATATTTTCCCAAGTCTCAAAGCCACCCCCCTCGCAGATATCACCGCCCCCATGGTCATCAAGCTCCTTCGTCCCATCGAAGCCAAAGGCAGCCTGGAGACGGTGAAGCGACTTTCCCAGCGCCTCAACGAGATCATGGCCTACGGCGTCAATTGTGGGCTGATCTTCGCCAACCCACTCAGCGGCATTCGGGCTGCTTTCAAGAAACCGGTTAAACAAAACATGGCGGCACTTGCCCCCGAAGAGCTGCCCGAACTCATGGTGGCGATTGCCAACGCCAGCATCAAACGCGTCACCCGCTGCCTGATCGAATGGCAACTGCACACCATGACCCGCCCAGCCGAGGCAGCCGGAACGACCTGGGCAGAGATCGACTTCGACAAACGCATCTGGATGATTCCGCCGGAGCGCATGAAAAAACGCCGTGCACATCTAGTCCCGCTGAGTGACCAGGCGCTCGCCGTGCTGGAGACACTCAAACCCCACAGCGGCCACCGTGAACACGTGTTTCCGGCCGACAGAAATCCACGCACCCACGCCAACAGCCAGACCGCGAACATGGCGCTCAAACGCATGGGTTTTCAGGATCGATTGGTCAGCCACGGCCTGCGATCAATGGCCAGTACCATCCTCAACGAACATGGATGGGACCCGGAATTGATCGAAGTCGCCCTCGCCCACGTTGATAAAGACGAAGTCCGAAGCGCGTACAACCGAGCGGACTACATCGAGCGAAGACGTCCGATGATGGTTTGGTGGAGCGAGTACATCCAAAAAGCCGCGACAGGCAATTTGTCGGTGACGGCTATCCACGGCGACCGAAGCGGGAACGTCGTACCGATTCGTTGATGGATAACCGCCCCTGGTGGTTGTAGCTGGGCGTCAGATGACCTGGAGGTCTCGCAACGCTTCCGGGTGCTGGCTGGCAACCCGCAAGAGGGTTTGTGCCGCACCGGCAGGTCGCCGACGACCTTGCTCCCAATCCTGCAGCGTGCGCAGGCTGACGCCCAGTAGCTCCGCAAATGCACTTTGAGACACGCCGACTTTGGCCCGAGCCTCAGCCGCAGCCGAAAGCTTAACCTCGTTTGTGCGTGCGGCCTTGCCAGCCTTCATTTGACGTACCGAAGCCAGCAAGTCTTTCTGAAAACTTTCCATTTCATGGTCCATTACTGATTTCCTCTTTCAATTGTTTCAGGAAGGCTGTCGGCAGGTTGTCGAACTTCGCCTTGGTGTAAGCGATCAGCAGCCAGATATTGCCCTCGGAAAGTGCGTTGTAGTAGATGACCCGCGTACCGCCACGCTTGCCCATCCCACCACGCGACCAGCGTACCTTCCGCAACCCACCGCAGCCAGGAATCACATCACCCGCCAGCGGGTTTGCCGCCAACCAAGTGATGAATTCCTGGCGCTCGTCATCACGCCAGATTGATTCGGCGTAACGCTTGAATATCTCGGTTTCGATGATCGTGTACATGACAAAAATATACGGCAAGGCCGTATAGTGGTGCAAGGTTCGCTGGTCGGATGCTTACAGTGCCGAGCACCATCGCTTCCAAGACCTTGCTCTTGCAGACATCAAGCAGTAAGGTTTATTCATCGCTACTCATTAGCGATACAGGATTGGCGTCCTGTCTGGTTCGGAAGACACAAAAGCCGCTGTCGCGGCTTTTTCGTGTCCTGCATGTGGCTGCCTGTTATGGGCGGGGCCGTATGTGGGCATCTTCGGATGCGCCGGGGTCCAACTAGCCGGTACGCCAACCCATACGGTTCCGCCCACCCTGATTGGCGTCAGGGGGCGGTGTCATCACCACTAGTGGACGACTCAAAATGAACGAGCATTTCGAACCAACGCGGTTCACGCGTAACAATCGTTTTATCCATGCATTGATACTGGATTCTCAAGCTTGGTTTAGCGTTGTCGACCTCGGTCGGCTCATGGGCTATCCCCTGAATGAGCGCCTCATTCGCAAGCTCGACACTGACCAGCATCGTTTTCTGCGGCTCAATTACCACGGAAAAATTCAGGAAACGTTGATGGTGAGCGAATCCGGTGTGTATGCCCTCATGATCTATCACCACATCCCTGAAAATCGCAACCTCAGACAATGGCTGACGCATGAGGTGATTCCTGCCTTGCGAAAAACTGCGAACTCCACAGCGGAGCATGGACCAACACTCACCACGCTACAGTGGGCGGGGCTTTCAGTGAGTCTTTTGCATTGGCAAAATAATGCCTGGGTGCAATGGCGGGATATGCCCGTGCTGATGCCATCAGTCGAGCATGCCTACGGGCTTGGACATTGAAGTGATCTATTGCGGTTTAGCTTGCAAAGCAGTGCCATTGACTTAGGACGCAATGGCACGTATCTCACCATGCAGCGAAAGGGCACATCAGGCTGGGATCATCAGCCTCTCTCCTTCCATGGCGACAGCGGCGACAACCCACACCTTTAACGGCCTCGCGAGCGGCGACAAAGCGGCGACAGTCGCCACCACCGGCCTTAACCTTAAGCTTTTCCAGCCAAGCCCCTGAGGGCAGGAAGGCTTCGCCTTCCCGTCCTCAGGGGCTCACATTAAAAATCCGACGAACGGCGCCTCATCCATGAAAGGTCACAATCGTCCATATGCGTATACCAACGAAAAGCCTCATCGCGCCCATAGTTGACCACCCGCCGGCCATGCGCTAAATCTGAGACGTAACCCGCTGTTCTCGACAGCACGCCCAGGTAGCCTGGACCTTCAAGGCTACGCCACACCGTGGTGGTCCATGCCCATGCGCGCTCGCTTCCGATAAGGCGCGCAGTCACGTCCTACGTGATCGAAGCCAACTTATCCACAGTGCAATTGCGGCAACCCGTGCCCGTCTCTTTTCTCTGGAAAGAGACGGGCATCGATACCGCTGCCGCAGCCCTTGCCGCACGACCCATTGCGGCTTTTGTCCCAGTGACAATCGGCGTGACAAACCTCGATGTCACTGGCTACAGCAATGCAGAGGATGGTGCCGCAGCCCACGCAAAGGGTTGCACCCGACTGACAGTCAGGCATGCCCCGGTCATCACATTGCTGTCTGCCTATAACTCTGGATCTCGCGGCGCTGGTCTCGTCAGCCAACGCAGCCTCCACCCGCCCACTTCAAGCGAAGTGCTCAGGAGGCCAGATCATGAGATGCCCAAGCTCCCGGCCGTAAGGAGCCGTCCGTCCCGCGTCAGAGGGCAACCCTCACAGGCTGCAGGGGCCTTGATCCCTGATAACACTCAACCACCCTGGCGGGAAGTGTGAGGGAATTGCAACGCACTGGGAGAAAGGCAATGCAATTGTGCGAAACGCTCGACCTGCCTCGCCCGTTGTTGGAATACCGACCGACGCCGCTGACGTATCCTGTCGACGCATTGGGACAGCTAATGGGTCCAGCCGTGGAGCGCATGTCCGACGTTATCGGCGTGCCCTGCGCCATGGCCGCGCAATCGGTGTTGGCCAGCGCCGCGCTGGTGAGCCAAACCCATGCCAATGTGCATCTGGATGGGCGCGTCTATCCGTTGTCGCTGTACCTGCTGACGGTCGCCTTGTCCGGTGATCGCAAAAGCGCGGTGGATCAACTGGCGCTGACAGCCGCACGAGAATGGGAGCGACGGCAATGGTCGCTGTACGCACAGCGCCTGAAAGCCTATCGCGCCGCTCTGCACAAAAAAGCCGAAACCCAAGGGCTGCCTGAACCCATGCCTCCCCGGCTGATATCAGCCGAGCCCACCATCGAGGCGCTGATCAAAAACCTGTGTCTTGGACTGCCCAGCATGGGGCTGTTCAACGATGAAGGTGGACAGTTCCTGGGCGGTAGCACCATGAGCAAAGAGAACCAACTCAAGGCCATTACCACCCTGTCGTCACTTTGGGATGGCAGCCCCATAGACCGAGCGCGCGCCATGCCCGGGGAAAGCCTGCGGGCCTATGACCGTCGCCTCAGCCTGCACCTGATGCTGCAACCTTATCTGGCCAATCAGCTACTCACCGACCGAATGATCAGTGGCCAAGGCATCCTCGGTCGCTGCTTGATCAGTTGGCCCGAACGCCTGGTGGGGCGACGCCTGTACAAAGCCGTCGACCTCACGCGAGATGCCAGGATTCAACGCTATCAGAAACGCATCAGCACTCTGCTGGAAAAACCGTGGCCGCTGCATAAAGACGGTTCGCTCAACCCGGCCCAGCTTGAATTGACGCCCAACGCTCGTACCGCCTGGATTGATATTCACGACACTATCGAATGCCAGTCAGGCGAGTTCGGCGAGCTGGCCGGTATTCAATCCGTCGCCGGCAAAGCAGCGGCCAATGTGCTGCGTATCGCCGGCGTGCTGGCCGTGATCGAAGACGCAAACGTGATCGACGAAGCCCATATACAGCGCGCCTCGACCCTGATGGATTACTACCTGGCCGAGATCCAGCGACTGACCGAACAAGAGCCCATCAACACGGTACGCGAGGAAGCGGATAGACTGTTGCGCTGGCTGACGCAAAAAGGCTGGACCCGCTTCACCATCCGCGACCTGAACCGCAACGGCCCCCGCTTTGCCCGCAAAAGCAGCCATCACACCGCTACGCTGCTGACCGAACTGATCCTGCATAACTGGCTGGATTGCCGTGATGCAAGGACCTTCGAGGTACGCCATGTTCCGCCTCAATGACGCCGTGCGTCGGTATCAGGCGCAACATCCAACACGTCCCGCACTGCGATGCGTCGCCACGTCCGTCGCCGCCATGTCGCCAGCCTCAACCGCCGCTCCCCCTCAGCTTGTCGCCGCTGTCGCCGTGGTCGCCACACCAGACCTGGAGCCCGACGTCGTCAGCCTGTTGATCCAGCAGTTGCGCGAAGACGGAGCCCAATTGCAGCAAAAGAAAAATGCCCTGCTGATTCGTCCCTCACACTGGCAACAGATGGACAAGATCGGCCCCCACTGGAAAGCCGTCCTGCGCTTTCTGCAAGACCACGAAAACGGTGACGCCAATGGCATTGGTCGGCCGGCGTGATGGACGCAACTTTGGCTACGGCCGCCAGCTCAGCTATGCCGGCCCACAAGCGCTGAAAGATATGTTTGCCGGCGGCCACTTCGCCACGGTCAAAGCACACAGTGATCGCTGGCAGGCGTTTGTGAAGTGGTGTCGATCGGCGCAAGGCCCTGGTTACAACGATGCTCGCCAGATCGATCGCAGCACCCTGCACAGCTACGCCGCGCATCTGCGTCAGCAAATTCGGAAAGGTGAAATCTGCATCGCCACTGCGCAAAACCGCCTGAGTAGCGTCAACCGCACCCTCGCCGCGCTACGCGGTGATCAGTACGTGAAAATCGCCAGCCCGAGCAAAGCGCTGGGTATGCTGCGATCAAACGTACGCACCCGAGTACCGGATGGCCAAGATCACCAGCAGGTCAGGCGAGTGATTGACGCCCTTTGTGAGCATCAACATCACCGGGTTGCTGCGATTGTCTATCTGGCACGAGCGACAGGCATGCGTCTGCGCGAAGCGATCCTCGCGAACCTGCCGCGCTTGCAGCGTGAGGCTGAGCGTTTAGGTCGCATCAATATCCAAGACGGTACTAAAGGTGGCCGGGCGGGAGCTTCGGCGCCACGCTGGATCATGGCGGATAAAGAGGTGAAGGCGGCGCTGCAGTTCGCGCGCGAGACGTCGCCGAAAGGCAGTCGTCACTTGCTCTCGCGAGACGAAAGCTACGCAATGTTCTTACAACAGACCGTGCGACCTGCGCGTGAAGTACTGCAGGAACATGGGCTGAAGGGGTTTCACGAATTACGCGCGGCCTACGCTTGCGAGCGTTACGAGCAGTTCACGGGGCACGCCGCACCAATCAACGGAGGTCGCTGCAATCGCGTTGATTACCGGCTTGATCAACAGGCACGGCAGCAGGTCAGCGTTGAGCTGGGGCATAACCGGGTCGATGTTGTTTCGGCTTATATAGGAGGTCGGACATGACCAAGCCCTTCGATATGACGCTTTTTTTGAGCGGAGCCCTGACCGGTTCGAAAACCACTCAGCTGCGCCACCTACGGCAAGCCCAAATCATGCAGGCGGCCATTCAACAGCGGTGGCACCTAGACAATCCCTGGACCTGGCAGTTGAAACATCTGCGCTGGTTTCTAGCTCAACACCTCAAAGATCGCTCTGGCACCACTTGTTATTACTACCGACTCACCGCATACCTAATTATGAAAAGACTAGGCCGGAGCTGGGTTTTGTTTTGAAATCGCACCTGTTTTTTCTGCTAAACAACGCCGACCCTGCCGCTGTGCTAAGGACCAAGCTGAATTCTGCACGCGGTGCGCTCCAAATCGGAAAGCCCACTTCAATTAGCCAAACTCGCCTTCCGTAGCGGGATCAATATCGGTCAACTCACGCTCAATCTGTTCAATACTCGGTAGGCTGGACTGCAGATCGATCGGCAAGGATTCGAGCAGTTTGAACTCAGCAATGCCCATCGGCTGGCTCTTATCACCTAGGGCATATTCAGCCACTACTTTGTTTTTGCTCTTGCACAACAACAGGCCAATGGTGGGATTGTCGTGTTCGTTTTTGACCTGTCGATCCACAGCGGTCATATAAAATCCAAGCTGCCCCAAGTGCTCGGGCTTGAACTTGCCGGCCTTGAGCTCGATCACCACATAACAACGCAGCCTGAGGTGATAGAACAACAAGTCGATGAAGAACTCGTCGCCTCCCACATCCAGCAGTACCTGTCGTCCAACGAACGCAAAGCCTGCGCCCAATTCCAACAAAAACTCTGTAACGTGCTTGACCAGCGAGCGTTCGATATCGCGCTCGTGCGCTTCATTGCTCAGACCAAGAAAGTCAAAGCGATACGGATCTTTCAGCGACTCGCGAGCCAGATCGGACTGCGGTTTGGGCAAGCTCACATCGAAATTCGTTACCGCCGTGCCACTGCGCTCCAACAGCCGGGTTTCGATGTGGATATTCAATACATTACGTGACCAACCGTGCGCAATCGCACCGTGAGCATAGGCCAGGCGTTGCTGCGTGTCTTTCAGCCGGGTCAGCAGTACCAGATTATGCCCCCACGGCAATTGTCCAACAGCCTGTTGGACAATTGCGGCATCCGGCCACGCTTCGGCAAAGGCGCGCATATACATGAGGTTGGCGCGTGAGAAGCCCTTCATGTCCGGAAATGCGGCGCGTAAATCATGCGCCAACCGCTCGATCACCTTGGCGCCCCAGCCTTGCTCAGCTTGCCGAGATAGGATGTCACGGCCAATCTGCCAATAGAGCAGCACCAGTTCACGGTTTACGGCCAGCGTTGATCGCTGCTGAGCAGCGTGAATACGACTTTTGAGATCGGTCAGCCAGTCGCCATAGCCTTCTGGGGGCGGGGTGAGGCTAACGGGGACGTTGCTCATACCTTCCCCTCGTGGCTGTCTTGGCCCTCCCTTCACGGTGTCTGCTGCCATCTCGATCTTTTCCAAACGTTCGGTAACGCGTCGACTGATAGACGCTGAAGATTTGCTTGAGTCGATAGACTATCCATCCCTGTCAGGGGCGGAAAGTGGATTATGTAGCCATCCGATAACACTGTCGTCCGCGTAAAGCACACTCTAACCATCTTCAGACCGCGGCAGAGAGCGATTGCTGCTTTTGGCCGTCCTCTGCAAGAAATGGATCCGAAACATATTACTCAATCCAACGTCTTGCGGTATTCCAGTT
>NZ_JAEILC010000029.1:0-2574 GCF_016307435.1 Pseudomonas sp. S4_EA_1b
TGGGGATTCCATGACCATCCGGACACCCATTCCACCAACATCCGGACACTGATTCCACGCTGATCCGGACACTCATTCCACGAGCATCCGGACACTTTCAGGCAGGCAGCAACGCAGGATTATTCACTACCATCGACCTCTTTTTTCGAAGCGAAGAGGTCGTCGTGGAGCGTTTATCCATGCGTAAAATCCGAGAGGTACTACGCCTAAAGTTCGACGCCGGCCTGTCCGTGCGCAAGATCGCCAAAAGTTTATCCATTGGCCATTCAAGCGCAGGAGACTACCTTTGCCGGTTCGCAGCCAGTGGGCTTCAGTGGCCCATCGATATCTCTGATGCAGAGCTGAACCGACGCCTGTTTCCGCCGGCAGTACCGGTGCCGAGCGACCAGCGCCCGATGCCTGACTGGGCTCATGTCCATGCCGAGTTACGTCGCCCGGGCGTCACCCTGGCCCTGCTTTGGCAAGAGTACCGACTCGCCCATCCGCAAGGCTTCCAATACAGCTGGTTCTGCGAGCACTACCGCCTCTGGGCCGCCAAGGTCGACGTGGTTATGCGCCAGGAGCACCGTGCCGGCGAAAAGCTGTTCGTCGATTACGCCGGACAGACCGCGCCCATCATCGACCGACAGACCGGTGAAATCCGTCAGGCCCAGATCTTCGTCGCCGTTCTCGGCGCGTCCAGCTACACCTTTGCCGAGGCCACCTGGTCGCAGAAGCTGCCCGACTGGCTGGGCTCCCACGTGCGCTGCTTCGCTTTTCTCGGCGGCACATCGCAGATCCTGGTACCGGATAATCTGCGCAGTGGCGTCACCAAGGCGCATCGCTACGAGCCGGACATCAACCCCAGTTACCGCGATCTCGCCGAGCATTACGGCGTAGCCGTACTGCCCGCGCGTTCGCGTAAACCCAAGGACAAAGCCAAGGTTGAAGCGGGTGTGCAAGTGGTCGAGCGCTGGATCCTGGCAGTGCTGCGCAACCGCCAGTTCTTCTCGCTCGGAGAACTCAACACGGCAATCAGCCTGCTGCTCGAACGCCTCAATCAAAAGCCCTTCAAGAAGCTGCCCGGCTCACGCCGCTCGGCCTTCGAGACCATCGACCAACCCGCACTGCAACCGCTACCAGAACATCCGTATGTCTACGCCGAATGGAAAAAGGTGCGGGTGCACATCGACTATCACGTCGAGGTCGAGGGCCATTACTACTCGGTGCCGTACCAGCTGGTGAAGCACCAACTCGAAGTGCGGCTAACCGCTAAGACCGTCGAGTGCTTCCACGCCAACCAGCGGGTGGCCAGTCACCTGCGCTCACCGCACAAAGGCCGCCACACCACCCAAACCGAGCACATGCCCAAAAGTCACCGCGAACATGCCGAATGGACACCGCAACGGCTGATCTGCTGGGCAGAGCAGACAGGCCCGAATACGGCCGGCGTCATCGCCTACATCCTCGAACGCCGAATCCATCCGCAGCACGGCTTCCGCGCCTGCCTGGGGATCCTGCGCCTGAGCAAACAGCACGGCGAAGCGCGGCTGGAAGCCGCTTGCCAGCGTGCGCTGGCACTGGGCGCGTGCAGTTACAAAAGCCTCGAATCGATCCTGCGCCAAGGGCTGGAACGGCTGCCGCTGGCCCAGCAAAACCTGCCGTTACTGCCTGAAGAACACATCAACCTGCGTGGCCCTGGCTACTACCACTGACCTGAAAAAGGAGCACCAAAATGCTGCCCAACCCGACACTCGACAAGCTGCAAACCCTGCGCCTGCACGGCATGATCAAGGCGCTTGGCGAACAACACGCAACGCCTGACATCAACGATCTCAGCTTCGACGAACGCCTCGGTCTGATGGTCGACCGCGAGCTGACCGAGCGCGAAGGCGCCCGCCTGACGACTCGCCTCAAAGCCGCCCGGCTGCGCCACAACGCTTGTCTGGAAGACATCGATTACCGCAGCCCGCGTGGCCTGGACAAGTCCATGATCCTGCAATTGGGCAGCGGCCAATGGCTGCGCGATGGCTTGAACCTGATCATCGGCGGCCCGACCGGTGTAGGCAAAACCTGGCTCGCCTGCGCGCTGGCCCACAAGGCCTGCCGGGACGGCTACAGCGTGCGTTACCTGCGCTTGCCGCGCTTGATGGAAGAGCTGGGCCTGGCCCACGGAGACGGTCGCTTCGCGAAACTGATGGCGGGCTATGCCAAGACCGACTTGCTGATCCTGGACGACTGGGGCCTGGCGCCGTTTACCGCACCGCAACGGCGCGACATGCTTGAGCTATTGGACGACCGCTACGGCAACCGCTCGACGCTAGTGACCAGCCAGATGCCCGTGGACAAATGGCATGCGCTGATCGGCGACCCGACCTTGGGCGACGCGATCCTCGACCGGCTGGTGCACAACGCTTATCGGATCGAACTGAAGGGCGAATCGATGCGCAGGCGCGCAACGAAATTGACGACGACAGGGACTTCAGACTAACAATGCAAACCTGCGTCGCTGCGCTCCGACTGCCTGTCCGAATGAGCGTGGAATGAGTGTCCGGATGTTGGTGGGCTGAGTGTCCGGATGGCGTGGAATCCGCA
>NZ_JAEILC010000003.1:0-2138 GCF_016307435.1 Pseudomonas sp. S4_EA_1b
CACGCCACCGCGCTTGAGCGCAGCGCCATGCAGGGCATGGCGTTTTCAAGTGGTTTGGCCAAGGCGCTGTACAACCTGTGGGACAACGTCACGCAGTTGTATGAGCTGCTATCGGACCTCAAGGCCCACAGCGAAAAGCTGTTGGCCTACATCTCCCAGGCCGAACTCGATGCGCTGCTGGCACTCGGCAGCGACGCGATTGCCCAGGGTTTGCTGGTGCTCAGCGATGAGCCGCTGCTGTTCATTTATCTGGCGGCCATGGTCAGTTGGATGCGCCTGCTGCCGCCGCCCGAGATGTACGAACTGCTCGGCGAACTGACCGGGGAAGTGCTGATCAATCTGCTGCTGATCTGGGCCACAGCAGGCATGGGCGTGGCTCTGCGCCTGGGTGCTCAGACGCTCAGCAGCATCAAATCCGCGCGGGCGCGAGCGTTGTTGGCGTTACTCGCCAAGCACCTCAAGGGACCCAGGCTGGAACCCCATGTCGCAGAGGCCAGGCCATTGCTGCTGGGCAGCGCGGCGACGCCGATCAAGACAGTGCCGGTTGCGCCGTTGCAGGCTGGGGAGCAGGTGGTTACGAACGCGGTGCCGGCGGTTCGTCGCAAGGCTCAACGAACGGTGTTGGTGCGGCAGGAGCCTGTGGATGACGTGCCTGTTTCGGGGAAAAACCCGAACGGCGAAGCGGCGGCTTCTGCGGATAAAACCGTCACTAACGGCTGCCCCGTATCGATGGTCACCGGCGAGGAATTGCTGACCCTGACTGACGGTGTTCTGGATGGGGTGTTGCCGTTCGAGTGGACGCGGCTGTATCGCACCAGTGCGGTGGAAGTCGATGTAGGGCTAGGGGTTGGCTGGAGCCATGGGCTGGCGCAGCGGCTGGTGGTTTCAGGCGATTCGGTGGTCTGGACCGACCATGAAAATCGCTCTATCTCGTTTCCAATCCCCACCGTTGCGCGACCGGCAATCACCAATAGCCTGGCCGAAGCGGCGATCTATCTGGGCGCTTCGCCGGATGAGCTGGTGCTGGCCCAGGCGTCGCGGTTCTACCACTTTCGCGATGGTGTGCTGACGGCGATCAGCGATGCGTATGACAACCGCCTGCGAATTTTCCGCGATGTGCTCGGGCGTATCGAGCGGGTGGATAACGGGGTGGGTCGCTCGTTGTTTCTGCGCTATGGGGCTGGGCGCATTGTCGCGGTGGATTATCAGATTCAGCGCGCTAAGGGTTATGAGCCTTACGAGTGGATTACTGAGCAGAACGTCGTTTCCTACACCTATGACGACCTGGGCCGACTGGTCTCAGCGACCAATGCCGTCGGCGAAAGCGAGGTTTACCGCTACGACGAGCAGCACGTCATTGTGGAACGCGGCCTGGCCGGCGGGGCGAGTTTCTTCTGGGCGTGGGAACGCTCCGGCAAGGCGGCGCGCTGTGTGCGGCACTGGGCCAGCTTCTCGCAGATGGACACGCGCTATGTGTGGGGCGATGACGGCCAGGTCACGGTGCACAACGCCGATGGCAGCCAGGAAATCTATGTCCACGATGACCGTGCGCGATTGGTGCAACGCATCGATCCCGATGGCGCGCAGCACTTCAAATCCTACGATGCCCAAGGGCGGTTGACGGTCGAACAAGACCCGCTGGGCGCGGTGACGGCCTATCAGTACGACGAAGCCGGACGCTTAGTGGCGTTGTTTCCTGGGGAAGATGAGCCCACTACGTACGAGCATGACCACGGTTTCGTACGCGTGGTGCGCCGGGGTGAGGCGGTTTGGAAGTACGAGCGTAACGATCAGGGCGATGTCATTCGTAAGATCGATCCTGACGGTCACGTTACCGACTACAGCTACAACAAACATGGGCAACTGACCGGGGTTTGGTACCCGGACCACAGCTGCCATCGCTTGGTGTGGAATGAGCGCGGGCAACTGGTTGAGGAGCAGTTGCCCAATGGCGGCATCAGGCGCTATCGCTACGACGACCTGGGCCGCGAGGTGGCGCGCGAAGATGAACACGGCGCGCTGACCCAGTATCAGTGGGACGCTGTGGGTCGGCTGACTCGTCTGACCCTGCCAGGCGGTGCCACCCGCGAATACAGCTACAACCCCTACGGAAAAATCACCGCCGAACGCGACGAACT
>NZ_JAEILC010000030.1:0-23160 GCF_016307435.1 Pseudomonas sp. S4_EA_1b
AATCCGCCTCCTACTCGATTACCGCTTGCTTTGGTCCCTATCCAGCTCGCAATATGGCTTGCCTCCACCTCTGTCGATGTGTGGCATTTCGTAAGGCATTAAAAAAGCGTCCATCAGGACGCTTTTTTATGGTGGGAGCCAGTCAAGCTACGGCTGATTTGCGCTCTTCTTCGGTTTGCTCGGCGCGGGCCGCACCTTGGGCGCCGACGCCGTCGGCAGGGCTGTCTTCGTCAGCATCCATCTGTTTGGCGTTGTCTTTGCTCTTTTGCTCCAAGCCGTCGAGCATCGACTGGTCGAGTTTAGCCTTACGGCCGCGCTTGATGGCGCTGGTGGAGAGGCTCTGCAGCTTGCGAACGATGCGCTGGATCCAGTGCAGTTTTTCGCGGCGGAATTCTTGTGCCTTCGTGCTATCGACAAGGCCGCACAGCCAGGCAGTGTCGAGGCGGTTGTACATCTCATCGAAGCGCACCAGGATCGAAGCGAAGCGCAAGATAACAGGCGAACTGATAGCGAAAGAGAACGTCTCAGAGTTGCTGTACCGCGGTTTCTGGTGACCCTGGCCGTTCGCTTCGAGCAGCGCATTGATACGACCAATTTCGCCGGCGATCATGTTTTCCATATCAGTCATCATCTGCCCCACGGCACCATCGACTTTTTTGAACTCAGGATCGGGGTAGGCAGAGGCCAGGGCGCGTGAGATCACGTCGATCACGAACAGGGAGTGGGAGGCTGTCTCGAAGCAGCGGCGGAAGACGCGGATGGCTTGAGCCGAGTCGAGGGAGATGCTGGAGTCGAGCGAAGGGGAAGAATACTTGCCCTGGGGCTCGAACGTGTTTCCGTTTGCCATGTCATGGCTCCTTTGGTTGGGGAGCCTTAACATTATTCAATGGCCTGCATGGGAAGTGCGCTATCTGACCCCGATTGTGGGTACAGACTGACCCTGGCCCCCCTTTACAGACGAAAAATGTGGAGATATTCTGACCCTAATCCTCATGCAAGCATGTTGCTTGTGTGTTGATCCAGCCGCTTAGTCGGTTGGTCTGTGCAGCTGAAACTCTTCAGCATCTAACCAGATACGTTTCGCGAACGTGTCTTAACCCTAGGGGGACTTTCTTTCCCTTAGGGATCGAGGTCTCCTTTTTTTCTGGAGGCCTCCATGAAAATCATCCTCGCTATCGCCGTTCTCTCGGTTGCCGCTTTTCAATACCTGCCCTCTCAGTTCGTTGAGAGTTCTCAGGTTGAAGTGGCTATGCAAAAGCATCACCAAATGATTGAGGAGGCGTCCAAATGAATGGGCTCTTCGTCACTGTCATGGTGCTTTTTGCAGTAGTGGGCATCCTCTGGTACCGCCATGGTCCGGTTAAATCGAAGAAAAACACTCCTCGCCAGGAGCCTTCGATTGACCGTCGTGAGCCGCTTGAGGACTACCTGCATGTGTCGCCAGCAATGGCCGCGCGTGCGCAAGCAGCGAAATCTACATCCATTCCTTCTGTTGCCCCCGCTTTGCGTGGTGCGACCAGAGTGAATGTCTTGCCTCCTCCCAGGGATTATTCCATGTACGAGGAGCCGGCATTCCAGCGTTTGGGTGTCCAGCTCAGCTTCGCCTGAGCTAGCCTGGGTCGTGGGTAGCTTTGCTACCCATGATGCTGCAGGACTTCCCCGTTGGGGTGGTCCACCAAAGCGCTTTTCGAAGCGTTTTGGTGGATCACCCTGGCGAGGAAACAACCATGGCACAAGTAGAAGCCGTCTATCTGATTGATCTCAAAGAACTGTTGTTCCCAGGTGCGGGGGATAGAGTAATTTCGGTTCCTGATCGAATTGCTCAAACCGTCTCGCCTGATGTCCTCGATTTGCGTTATTTGAAGCGTTGGGCAGTCCGGAACAACTACCTCCCCGCAACCGCGGAAGTCGGGGTGGTGTGCTAAGAGAGAGATTAGATGCCAGGAGGGGTTCGCCCCTCCTGAAGCGCTTTCCTGTTTTCTTTCGTGAGAGAGACCTGAGGAAAGCCTTCCCCTCTAACGAAGAACCTTCGTCCTTCAAATCCCCCGTCCCACAAGCTTCTTGCTGCGCACCTTAGCGTGCCAGCAGATGCAGCAGCTGGGCTGTCAAACCCAGCATTCCTACCAACCCCAACGGGGCAATTGCCCTCTGGGGCTATTGCTCCGCTCATCCGGAGTGAAAATATGTCTTATAGCGTCAACAAGGTTTGGTTGTTGGGTAACGCCGGCGCCGATGCTGTGTCCAATTCCTTGGGGAATGGAAACAACGTCGTCAAGGTGACACTCGCGACCACGCGTGGCTGGATGGAGGAAAGTGGCTGGAAGGAGGTCACTGACTGGCACAACGTTTCTTTCTTTGGAAAGTTGGCTGAAAAGGCCCTCAAGATAAAGAAAGGCATGCTGTTCTCAGTTGTTGGTCGAAACCAGACCTTCGTTTACGAGAAGGACGGTATCAAGCGGTACCGCACCGAAGTCGTGGTCGACATGAAAGGTGAGCTCGAGATTATCGGGTACCACTCTCACAGTCGGCAGGAGCGCTCCCCGCAGGCGCCTGCAGCCCAACAGTCACAGCCAGCTTCAAGTCCGCGAGCCCCATCTCAACCTTCGCCGCATCTGCCGGACGATTGGAGAGATGGTGAGTTCGGGGCAGACGACCACATCCCGTTCTAAACCGCTAAGCAATTCAACCCTATGGGGGTCTTCCCCCACAGGGGTAAGGCCTCTACCTACCCGGAGGCTTTATGTCCAACACTTACGAAGACTACGCAAATCAATGCAGGCAGTTGGTCAACAGGACCCAGCCTCGCTTCAACTCGATCATCGCTGATACGTCCGGAAGTCTGCTGTTCAAGACCGAAGCGATATACGCGATGCAGGCGATGCTCAACAACGAGCTCCTGGCTAATACGGCGTTTAAAAACCCCGTCAGCTTGGACCTTGCCATGGCTCAGGTCGCAGCGTGTGGATTGACTCTTGATCCTGCGATGCAACTCGCTTACCTGGTTCCTCGCGATGGAAAAGTGATTGCCGACATCTCCTATCGGGGGCTGATCGACATCGCGATCCGCTCACGTGCAGTGAACCTGGTAACAGCCAAGGCCGTGTACTCGAATGATCTTTTCCGTTACCGCGGGGATCATGCCCAGCCTGAGCATGTATATGACCCGTTCATGCCTGTTGAGGGCCGGGGCGAGTTGCGAGGGGCCTATACCGTGGCTCACCTTGCGATAGGCATGCTTTTGGTTACGCCGGTTCGGGCTGAAGACATTTACGCAGCGCGTGCGATGTCGGCAGCTTGGTCCAGGGCAAAACCGGGCAAGAGTAAAGGTCCTTGGGAAACCCATCCTGAGCCAATGACTCTTAAGACGACTATTAAAATCTCAAGAAAGTACTGGCCGATGAGCTCACCTGTTCTGGAGCAAGCAATCGCTTACCTCAATGAGGAGGGCGGAGAAGGCTTCACGGGTGGTCCCATCACTGTGGATATGGCGGCAAATATCGTCAATGGCGGTGCTGCTGCAGAAACTGGCAAGCCGGAAGGTGAAACTTTTGAGGGAGACGTTGTCGACCTTAATCAGTCCAAGCCTAATCCCCAGGGAGAAGGGCAGGGGCAGCCGCGGCAGGAGCAGAATGCTCGTCAAGAAGCGAAGCCTGCGCAGGCCCGAAAGGGCTCCGCAACGGTGACTCAACTTGAACCCAAATCCACAGGCATTGACGCTGGCACCGGCGACGGTGAGCCCAGCAATCTGACCGAGCAGATGCGCGATCGGATCGACCAAGTGCTTGCAAGGACACAACGGCAAAAAACCTGGAAAGCTTGTGAGGACTGGATAGCAGCCAACCTCACTGGTGACTGTGCGTCCTACGCTCAGGAGAAGTACCAGGAAATTTACCTGGCAGCGCAGCAGCCTTTGGACGCTGCGGCAGGTTAACCATGAAAGCAACCCTTAGCGGGGCAAACCCCGCTGGGGTTTGTCTCGCCTTCAACTGGAGGCAGGTATGAAGTTTGTAGACGTGCGGCAACGCACTCCTGAATGGCATGCCTGGCGAAAGCAAGGTATTGGAGCAACGATGGCTGCTCCCATTCTGCGGCAGCATCCCGAGAAGACGCCTTGGCGTCTGTGGGCTGAATTGCATGGAAAAGTTCAGGTTCCTGACCTATCCGTGATTCCGCAGGTAAGGATGGCCATCTACCTGGAGCCATATGCATTGCAGTGGTTTCAAAAGCAGTACGGTGGAGAGTGTTTGCCGGTCTGTGGTGAGTACGACGAGTTCCCAGTCATCCGTGCCAGTTTTGATGGATTACTGGAGAACTTCGAACCGGTAGAGGTTAAGATCCACGCGGATCCGATCTTCTTCGATGTTCGAGACAATGGCACCGCTTCTGAGTACTACAAGCTGCACTGGTGGCAGGTACAGCACCAGTTGCTTGTGTCGGGCGCCAAGCGTGGGTATCTGCTTTTCTACCATACCCGCGAGACCCCCTTGGTTTTTGAGATAGCGAGAGACGAAGCGGTTCTGCAAACCCTAGTGGTTGAGGAGCTCGGTTTCTGGAATCTCTACCTCGATGCCAGGGAGCCGGTTAAGGATCCCAAGCGCGACTTCTTCCTTCCGGAAGGGGATGTGCTTTCAAAGTGGATTCTTGCGGCTGATAAGCTCCGTCGTCTGGAGCGTGTCAGGGAGCGGATCGAAGCCCGGCTGAACCAGGTTAAATCGTTACGTGCAGAGCATCAGTCTGAGATGGTGTCCCTCATGGGGGATTTCATGCTGGCAGAAGCGCATGGCGTACGGATCACACGGTTCAACCAAAACGGCAAGGTCGACTGGAATTCCCTCGTGAAGGATCAATGCCCCAACATTACGAAGGACATCATCGATCGCTACCGCGACCAAACGGTGGAACGCAGCAGGGTCACCATTGACCCTGATACTCCGCTGACCTCGGAATCGATTCAGGTTCTAATGGCCCAAACAGCCGTTGACTCTGATATCGACGCTGAGGCATTTTGTCTGTGAGAAGAGGGGGCTTTGCCCCCTCGACTCTCAAGGAGTCGCCTGTGGAAAAGATTCTTTTCCAGAGTCATCTCCAGATTCTGCCTTCCAATCATGCGATTGGTGGCTGATAACGCAGCTGAACGATAACTCAGCATTCCTAAACCCCTTGGGGCACCTACGCCCCTAAGGGACGTGGTGCCTCCTTAAACTGGAGATACACCATGAAACTTCAACAAATCATCGACCTGTCTGCTTTCGGTATCGAGAACGCCCCTGTGAAGGCTTTCGGATTCGAAGCGGGTCATGAGTTCATGCACCTGGTTCCCAAGCTCGACCCTCACTATGAGTTCGAGACTGAGTACCGCCGCCCCATCATGAACTTCCTCCATACCCCGGCCGGCGACTCGCTGGGATTGGTAGGACCGACTGGTTGCGGTAAGACCTCTCATCTGACTCAGATCTGTGCACGGCTTAACTGGCCGCTCCTTCGCGTGAGTTGCCACTCGCGTATGGAGATGCCTGACCTGGTTGGCATGAATGGGTTGGACTGTGATCCTGCAACTGGTGATCAGCGTACGGTGTTCCGTTACGGCCCTCTCGCCCTGGCAATGAAGCACGGTTTCGTGTTCTGCCTCGACGAGTCTGACGTTCTGCCGCCGGAAGTGGATGTTGGTATGAACGCCGTGAAGGAAGGTGCGCCGCTGGTTATCGCCGAAAATGGAGGGGAGGTAATTCATCCCCATGAAAACTTCCGTTTCGTGCAGTGCTCCAACACCCGCGGTCAAGGTGATGAAACTGGTCTGCACGGCGGCACCATGGCGCAGAACCTTGCGTCTTGGGATCGCTATCGGATCGTTGAGTTCAACTACATGTCTCCGGACAAGGAGTTGAAGGTGCTCACCCGCCATCTCAATGGCGCTCCTGCGGATGTTCTGAACGGCATGGTTAGCGTGGCAAATGAGGTTCGTAACCAATTCATCGGCTCTTTGGGCGATGGGGTAAAAACTCTCACTGTGACGTTCTCTACTCGCACCCTGCTGCGCTGGGCGCGTGTCGGCGTTACCTACACGAAAGCTAAGGTTCAAGCTCCGCTTGCCGCAGCACTTCGTGAGTCGCTCACCAACCGCTGTGATACCGCGCAACGTTTGGCGATTCACAAGATCGCGCAAGATAAGTTCGGCCAAGGCTGGGTGAACGATCCTGTCATCCCGACCCCGGCTGTTTAAGGAGCTGAAATGTTCTATTTCGGCAACCTGAACGACCAGGCCGTTTCACAAGAAATTATCGCGGTGCTGCAGGGGCTTGCCCCTGCCGCATCTGCGGTACTTAAAGAGGGTGCAGTGGACTGGGTGGTTGAGAAATTGGCTTCCCAGATGATGTCCAGTGAGTTGTCCCCAGAGCAGTTCGACGAGCTTTTGCTTGTGGTTGCCCTGCGACACCATTGGAACAAGCTGGAAAAGGATGAAGGCCTGTCGCTCTCCGATGCTGATGGGAACGTTCTGTCGTTCTCGAAAGGCATTGAGTGGGTGAACTACCTTCAAGGCGTAGGGATCCTGACTTCTGAAGTTCTCGACAGAGGACTTGAGCTGCTGGAGCTCCTAGGAGTGCTAGAGAAGGTTCCTAACATCTCGGCTTTGGCTGATGTTGTTGAGGAAGACGGATCCGCATTCTGCGTCTGACGAAAGCCACGGGGGATTCCCCCGTGGTTACTTTTCTGAGCCTTTATCGCTATGATTCATACATAGCAATACAGGTTCTTTGCTCCCTCCTGTGAGGTGGCAATGGATGTGTAGCTGGTCACACAACACCAGCATTCAACTAAACCCAACGGGGCGTTTCTTCCCCGTTGGGGTAGAGCGCCTCCGCTTCCCGGAGGTGTACATGCAAACCCAAAAAATTGCCGTTCTTTCCAAGATCCTTCTCGTCGGTATCCAGGTGAATATTTGGTCCGCGCGGAAAAAGCTCGAACCTAAAGATCTTGGTCTTGACCCGACGAAAATCCCGCCAGCTGAGCTTGCCTCCTTGGGCACTCTGCGCTCTATCAATCCCGAAGATATTCAGGCTTTCGAAAAGCTTCGTCGCAAGGCAAAGCGGACTGTAGAAAAAATGGGTCTTCGTTTCATGGGAGTCGTTGCGATTCCCGAAGAAAAGGCAGCCCTGGCCAATGCCGAACTGGAAAAAATCGAGAAGGAGTTCAATGACCTTCGCGCGGATTTCCTGAATCGGTACGACAAGGCTGTTCTGGACTGGATGAACCGCGCCTGGCCTACGCCGGCTTTGAAAGAAGCCATCGTTCGCGCCATTGTTCCTAAGGCTATCGTTGCCGAGCGGATCGCCTTCCGTTTTTCGCTTTGCCGCGTGATGCCCGACAAAACCCCGGAATTGAGCAAGCAGCTTGATCGCGAAGTTCAAGGCCTTCATGGCCAGCTGTTCCAGGAGATTGCCGACACATCTGAAGAGCTGCTCGTAAAGAGCTTTTCTGGCAAAGACAAGGTTGGGCAGAAAGCCGTTAACTGCATCCGTCGTATCCACGAGAAGCTGCTGTCTCTGGCGTTTCTGGATCCTACGGTGCTGGCCCTTGCTGATCATGTACAAGCGAAATTGGCTCAGTTCCCTACCAGGGGCGATGTCGAGGGGGCAAAGCTGCAGGAGCTCGTCTCTCTGCTAACTAACCTCAGCGACGAAACCAAGATCGCCAAGCTGATCCAGCTGTTCGACAGTGCGCAAAGTGGTGTCCAGGTTGATCAAAGCCTGGTCGAGGAGGATGCAGTTGCGCCGGCTGATATAGCTGCTTCTGTACAAGAGGAAGTTGGTGCTGAGTCCTACGTGGATTTCGTGGCTTCTACCCTCGATCTCGACACGGTGGCTGTCGTTCCTGGCATCGTGGCTCACAGCATTGGCCAAGGTTTGGTCGAGTCTGTTGAGAGTGCTGTTAATTTGCCTGAGGTAGCTGATACCCAGGTAGATGCCGAAGAGTTCTGCCTTTAACCACACCCAACTGGGGGCACTTGCCCCCTCTGGGGGTGAGTGTCTCCGTAACCCGGAGGTCACTCATGAAAGCTTCTCTGAAAAATGCATTACCGATCGTTGCGCGGTACTACTGTGACAACCTCGGGATGCGCGTCGAGTTTGGTGCAAGCGGTGCTTACCACACGCCTGGCATGATCGGGCTTCCCGATCTAGACGACTCCCTGGAGTCGACTGTGATGGCCCTCGGGTACATCGGGCATGAGTCGGCACACGAAAAGTTCACGGATGGGTTGATCGTCGATCACCTGCCTAAGGACCATCCGCCGTTTGTTAAAAGCTTGGTCAACGCGCTCGAAGATATCCGTATCGAAGGGCTCATGTTCAAGCAGCACCCCGCTACTGTTTCCGACATCTCCCTTGTGGTGAGAAAGGTGCTAGGTGGCGTGCGTGATCTATCAGGTTTGCATGATGCGGCGGTTCTGCATGATGCGTGCTTGATTGTCGGTCGGGCGAGGTTGCTCGGTCAGCCCCTGCAGGAAGAGGCCAAGGCCTTGATGCAGGAACTGAAAGGGCGTTTTGGTCCAGGCCGTACGACAAAGATCCTTGCTCTGTTAGGCAAGGTTCCAACACTCGCCAGCACAAAAGATGTTGCCGCCCTCGGGTACGCAATAATTGATGTGCTGGATGAAGAGGATCCGGAAGATCAGCAGCCGAATCAGGAGCCACAGGATCCGCAGAGCTCTCAGCAGGATTCTCCTTCTGATGACTCCAGCGCTGGCGCTCCTCAACCTAACAGTGCCAATCCAGCGGACCCTCAGTCAGGGGCGAGCAATGGCGGCAACGATCCTGCTGGTGCTGAAAGCGACGATGGTGATGGCTCCGGCCAAACCCTCAAGCAGAAAGTGCTTGCAGCGGGTTCCGATGTGCTTGATGGCCTGGTCTCCGACCTAGGCGATGAAGTTGCAGCGCGACTCGGAAAACTCAAAAGCCATGTACGTAAAGCTACGCCAGCATCTGTTGTCGATGCGCCGGTGGGATCCGAGATGCTCGGCTCGCAGGTGGTATCCGCGGGGCAGGCCGCTTCCATAGGGCTTCGCCAAGTGCTCATGGGCTTGATCCAGGGCTCCCAGAACAGCCGCGTAGAAACGCGGCGGCAAGGGCGCTCAATTGACGCAAAACGCTTAGCACAGGTTCGGGTTGGGGAAACCCGGATCTTCCGGAAACAGGAGCCCGTGCAAAGTGTGAATGCGGCCTTCCAGATTCTCCTGGATGGGTCAGGTTCCATGGAAAAGGGCGGAACCATGCAGCGTGCTGAAGAGGCTGCTGTAGCTGTCCTAAGCGCGCTGGAGACGATTCCTCATGTCTCCACTGGTGCAATGGTTTTTCCGCGGATGGTCAATCGTAAGGTCTCGGTAGGCGTTCTCAAGCGCCACAACCAACCTCTGCGTGTGGCTATTGCGGAGAACCGCTTTGGCATGACTGCAGAGGGCGGAACACCGCTCGCTGAGGCCATCTGGCCTGCTGCGGGTGAACTGCTTTATGCAAAGGGGGAGCGGAAGGTGATGATGGTAGTCACCGACGGCGACCCTAATTGTGCCGATGAGGCTCGAGATATGGTTGCGCGCTGCTCTGCCAGTGGCATTGAAGTGTTCGCAATCGCTTTCGGCCGAATCAACATCGACAAACTCAATGCTGTGTACGGCAAAAACTGGAAGTTCCTGGCCTCTGTAGATCAGCTGCGAAATGCGCTGTACGAAGTCGTCAAGAACGTTCTAACCCAAAAGGCTGCAGCGTAAGCGCAGCTTAAAACCCACGAGGGGGCATTCACCCCCTCTGGGGGTGGTGCTCTCCGTTTTCTGGAGGTACCACTATGCAACTTGCCATGCTTCTCGATGAAACCCACGAAGGTCCTTTCCCGATACTTCAGGCGAGGATCAAGCGGGCATACCGGAGAACGGTTCTCCCGAAGGTAGAAAGGCAGCTGTCGCTTCTCGACTTGCTGACCCTGCCAGAAAGTGAGCTGGGCCCGGTTGAAGAATGGACTGATGACGAGATTGCTGATCTTCGCCTTTACGTTCTGCACGATGCTGCGCGTGTCCTTCTGGACCTGCGTGCTAGTGCGAAACGGCGGCAGGAAAGCATTGATTGGATCTTCAGCGATGAGGAAGGTCCTTTCTCGTTCAGGACGTGTGTTGCGGCCGAAGGCTGTGACTGGCTTCAGTTCCGTGAGGAAGTCGTCCTGCTCTGTGAGCGGAATGGCATGCCACTCGGGAATGAGGCTGCGCGCAGCCTGCTCGACCAGGTCCTTAGTGATCGCCGTCAGAACACAGATTGGATCGCGTCCAAGGAGTATTCCGTTGCGAATGACTTCCGCCTCTTCCGAGAGGGTTAACTGACGCGAGTTCCTTGATGAAACTAACCTGCTCTGTGAGTGGCGACGTATGCCACTTTGGTGTAGGAAAACTGAGATATGGCCATCCACTCCGTAAGGGGTGGATGGCCGATCAGCTTGAGATGTAAACGGCTTCCCGATAGTCTCTAGGCGGAGTCCACACACGAAAGCCTAGGTTTTCGTATGTCGATTCTTCACTTAGGCAGATGTCTGCCTGGTGAGATACCAGCTGGTGTTACCAGCATCCACCCACGCGGGAATCAAACCCGCTATGGGAATGGTTCCTTCAGAAAGGAGGTTCCATGCCCCGAAAAAGAACTTGCAAGAACGATCTCGTCTTCTCGGCGTTGGATCGCTACCGTCCTTCTGAAAGGCTGGCAGCGATCTACGACGATGACGAAGAGCTTCGTACTGCGCTTCTCGACGCCATTCCCGGCTTCGAGTATCCAAACTACTCGTGGATGACAGTTGCCCAGGTGAAGAACCACCTGACCGCTGCAGCCTGATTCAGTACCTAAAACCCTAGAGGGGCATTTCCCCTCAGGGGGCATGCTTCTCTGTATCCCCGGAGTTCAGCATGCAAAAATCTACTAAGTTCCCCGAAGCCGCCCTGCAAACCTGGCCCTACCTCCAGCCGATGTCGTTCCGTTCGCGGAGTGAGATCGAAGACTTTGCTCGTCAGCAGCAAAAGCTGGCAGGTAAGTCTCAGAAGCTGTTCCAGGAGCGCCTGGATAAGCTCAAGTCCGATGGCGGTTCGATTCGCTCTTATCCCACGCCGAGTCTGGATGTGCGTGATGAGTGCGTTGTCGACCTGGGCCTGTTGAAGGCAATGGCCCGCGGGGTTGCGAACAATGCAGTAAAAGCGACCTCTGAGCCCGTGGCTGTGGTTCCGAAGGTCGAGAGTGATGTTCCGCCGGAGTTTGATCAGACCCTGGTTCACGACGAGATGTACGCAGGTGTCGAAATTGAACCTGAGTGCGACAAGAGTATTCCAGTCGGTCCAGAAGGGGAGGCTGCGCAACCTCAAGTAATCGATTGGTCTGACGCCTTCACGGGTGAGATCAGCTTTTACGGAAAGTATGCGTATCTCTTCAAGCCGGAGAACCAAAAGAAAAAGCCCAGCTATGTCATTCGTCTTGGTACGAAGGATCACTGGGGCGTTGACCTCGAGCGGATCATGAAGGAGCACAAGTTCAAGAAGGGTGATCGCATCGCCCTGAAGTGCATCGGAATGATGCCAGTCACCATTGAGGAGGTTGGCTATGATGATCAGGGTAATGAAACTGTCATCCTCCGTCCTGGAAAGCGCAAAACCTGGGTAGCCAAGCGTATCGGTTAAATCCGTGCCACTTGCTTACCTTCACCAAAGCCCGGCTTATGCCGGGCTTTGGCTTTTCCAGTGCATAGCAATTTTCAGTCACGAGATCTCATCCCAGAGCCAGTTTCTGGTATGCGATTTCACCTGGCGAGCTTGAGCCCACCAGTGAATAAGCTGCATCTGCAGCAACGGCCTTTGGCCGATAACCCGAGCGGGATCAACCCCGTACGGGCTTGGTTCTGCCCTTCATCTGGAGAGAACCATGAAAAGTCAAAACGATGTGTTGGGCGTTGATTTCATCAGCTCCTATGCCGGCATCCAGTCCTACATGATCCGCACGCGTTCGGGCAACCGTCGTGTGGACACTCACTATCCTGAGTCGGATTACCACCGCAGCATCAGCTGCTACAAAGGCGCGGATTACGAGAAACACGTGATCAGCAAGATAGGCTGCTATACGGGCTCACCAGAGATGCTCACGTTGGAAATCGCAGTAGATTTCAATCGTCATCGGTTTGAATTCTTCGATGGCCAAGTGTCTACGATCCTTTCCAATCCGAAGCGTTATGGGGAGTACGACCCGCTGGCGCCAGAAAACACGTTCACGGTCTTTCTGCCTGCAACGTTCAGTCAGAAGCATGGCTGGACGGCGCTGTATTCCTTTGAGCAGATACGCGACCTGGCTGGTATCCCAGTCAATCGCGCCACCTCGCTCTACAAGGCCGTTGTTCCTACGGCTGCCGGCCAGGTGCAGGCTGCCTAGCACCATAAAAGCCAGTCTAGGCTGGCCAGTAGTTCTAAACCGCTGCTACGCAGCACACCCCGCAGGGACACTCTCCCTTAGGGGTGGGTGTTCCTCCTTTCTGGAGGTTCACATGACAACAGTTCTAACTTGCAAAATTGGTGAGTCCAAAGGTGTTCCGCGGATTTGGCTAGAGGGCGAGAAGCTGGCTCGAGCCGGCGTATCGATTGGTTCGAAATACCGTATTCGGGAGCAGCCTGAAGACGGTCGACTAGAACTCATTCCGCTAGCCGAGTCCGCGGCATCTGCGGCAACCTGCAAGGTGTCTAAGCGCGTGCGCAAGGGCATCATCCGTCCACTGATGGAGATTCGGACGGCTCTGCTGTCGTCACTTTTCAGTGGCATGGAAAAAGTTCGAGTTGCGATTCGCAAGGGGCGCATCGTCGTCACCGCTCTTCGGATCGAGGTCATGATTCGGGAGCGAGTCCGCCGTCTTCAGCTGAAGCTGGCTGCAAAAGAAAAGCTCAACGTAGTTTCTCTTTTTCACGGCGGTGGAGTGATAGATAAGGCTCTCCATGTTGGGTTGATGGCTGCAGGTGTTGCGAGCGTCATCCAGCTGGGGGTTGAGATGGAGCCTGAGTACCTTGAGTCCTCGCTACGGAACAACTCGGAGATTTGGGCTGACCATTCGATAGCAGCGTGCTCGGACATACGTGACTTGGACCTGGTCGAGTATGCAGACGAGCAGACGGATCTACTCTGGGCCGGGATTCCCTGCACAGGTGCGTCAATCGCTGGCGTTGCGAAAAACAACCTTGAGTTTGCTGAAGAGCATTCTGAGGTTGGGTCACTGTTTGTGGATTACCTCGAGGCTGTGAAGGTTTTCAATCCGGCGATTACGCTGCTTGAGAACGTCACTGGCTACCAGAAGTCCGCATCCATGGCTGTCATCAGAAGCAAGCTGGAGTCGTATGGGTACCACCTTTTTGAGGAGGTGCTCGATGGAAACGATTTCGGTGTGCTGGAAGGTAGATCGCGGATGGTCCTGGTGGCGATATCGCGGGGTCTCGAGACTGACTTCAGCTTCGACAACCTGCGGCCCACGGCCGTCAAGCCAGAGACCTTAGGGGAGATTCTTGACGATGTACCCCTGGATTCTCCGGCGTGGAAAACCTACGACTACCTGGTCGAAAAGGAACTGCGCGATAAGGCTGAAGGTAAAGGCTTTGCGCGCACCTTGGTTACACCGGACTCGACGAGAGTTCCGACGGTAACCAAGACCTACGCCAAGGCACAGTCGACGGGTATCTTCCTTATGCATCCCTTTGACCCTGAATTGACCCGCCTGCTAACGCCGGCGGAGCATGCAAGAGTGAAGGGGATACCTTTGGAGATGATCGCTGGCCTGTCGATGACCGTGGCTCACGAGGTGCTGGGGCAGTCTGTGGTATTCCCGCTCTTTGTATCGTTGGGTCGGGAGCTGGGCTTGGCCATGAACATGAAATACCGAGATCCCTGTAAGGTCCTGGATTTCCGTTCTGGCTTGGCTATTCGATCTCTTCAACCGCGTCGTGTGAACGAATCAGAAGTGGAGCTCGAGGAGACAGAGGAGGCCATCGCGGTGCGTGATGGTCGACCGATGTACCAGCAGCAGCTGTTCGAGTTTGAGGCGGCTTAACTAGCCCGTCCACATTGCACCCTGGAACAGGAAGGGCCTTCGGGCCCTTCTTGCTTCAAGGCAGGCAAAACTGCAGAATAAAGGCTCTTCGCAGCCGAATGCTCGGTCTGTATCAGAAGCTGGACTCCCAGCATCCTTTGAATCTATGCGATCTCGGTGTCGCTGGATTTTCAGCCCTCCATGTAGGGCGCAGCCACTAATTCATATCAACTCTGAGGGGTGCAATCGCCCTTAGGGTGATCGTCCCTTTCACTGATCTAGGAAAAGGGACATGAACCGCAAGATAAAGCTTGAGGACCACTACACTCTGGCTGAGACGCTCGAAAAGTTGCGCTTCGTGCTTACGGCAACTCGTTGGGATGATTCGCTGGTGCTTTTGGGTCAAGCCATCTCAAAGGCGAGTGAAGATGCGTCGTATGCCAAGGGGATGGAGGGCGCATTGCTCCGTGGTTCGATCCTTGAACTGCGAGAATTGTTTTCTGTGTTTGGTGACTACTGGGCAGGCCCTAGGGCGGAGTTTCCTTTCTACCCTCATTCCGACGCGGTAAATGCGATTAACTCGTCCTTGGGCATGATCAAACACGACGCGCTAAATCCGGGGTCGCTGCAGGAAAGCATCGACTTCTGTAATTACTACAAGTGAAATCCGCTGGGTACGATGCGAGTGGTTTTGCCACATCGCGCAAAGAACCTTCGAGGCGGAGAGGTAAGACCGGGGCTGGCGACAGCCCTTGAGTCTTTTTTGGATAGACCTTCTGCCCAAAGAAGATTCGACCTGGCTCCAATGTGGAGGTAGGTGAAACCGAAGCTGGCCGGCAGTCAGCAATTTCAAATCCCCCGCGGGGCTTCATGTCCCGTGTAGGGGCATGGCTTCGCTTCTACCAAGGAGTGATCCATGAAAGTTTATGTCCATGACAACAGCCCGATGAACCACCGTGTATTGGTTGTCGATGACGGCGGTAATGCGGCGCCTTGGCCGATCGAGCAGAAGATGAGCTACGCCATCTCCATGGCTTCGATCTCCCAGGAGAACAAAGATCTGGTCCCGGAAATGGTTCCGCTTGCGTTGTTCGGCAATGATGCCCTCCTGTTGGGGGATATCGTCGACAACGACGTCGAACTGGCGTGCACGCTTCTCTTGGTTGGGTACGAGGGGGAGCAGTACTACGTGATCTGTGGGCCGACTATGCGCAAGCTCTCGGCTGTAGAGCGTTACCTGGAGACTACGATCGGCACCACTGATGTGGAGTTGTGGCCGGTTGCTCAAGGTAACGTTACTCAGATCCTTCAGAACCACAATGAGCTTTCCCATGTGGCCTCTCGCGTGACCGTTGTCTTAGACGATGGAGCTGTTTTGCACGTGGAGGCTAAAGGTGTTCCTAAGCATGTGGCGGTGAAGATCTACAACGTCGTGCATCCGGATGACTTGGCTTACAAAGGTCAAGATGAATTGGGGCGACTGACGCTTCATGACGGACAGGTAGTCGAGAACGTAGAAGAGATCCGTGCTGATCTCATCCAAATCGACAGTCGCCTGGCCGGCACCGTGTTCACTGCGGGCTAGCCCTCGCATCACACGCATTACCTACAAACCCACCGGGTCCATCCCCGGTAGGGGAAGGGCTCCGGCGCAAACTGGAGCTTTCCTATGAGACCTAAAACCAAGCTGGTTACCTTACATCTCTACAAGTACACCCGCACGGAGTACTCAGAGGTTGTGGAGGTGCCTGCGAATATCTGCCCGAGCGAGCTTAAGCGACTTGCTGAAGAGCGTTTTGAAGGGTTGGACAGCAAGGCCTTTAAGCGAAATCAGCGATACAAGAAGCGCGAGGTCTTCGTTAGTGATGAAGGCTTGCCGCGCAGCAAAACCAATGCGTCCCTGATCGCTCTGCGTGATGGAACTGGCGCCCTGGTCGTTCGGGAAAGAGAGGTGCCGTTGGCTCCGCCGTTTCAAGAGTGCTCGGCAAGCGCTCCGTTGAAGAAGGAGTACACACGACACTGATGATCAACACAGCTATGAGGCGAGCTGCATCTAGCTTGGCTCAACATCACATGCGGCATTAGGGGAAACCTTGAGGCCATTTTTAAACCCTGGCGGGTGAGCTCCCCGCTAGGGCTGCTCATTCGCCCGTTGTTGGGGAATGAGCATGAACCCAATACAAGAAGCAGCGCAGCTGATGGGGAAACGGAAAATTGTCTGTACTGGCACTGCCAAGAAAGATGACTCAACCGTTTTCCTGCGGATTCCACGACACTTGGACACCCAGTCCACGATCATTTGGACACTCGTTCCACGCTCACTTGGACACCTGATCCACGCCCATTTGGACAGGCAGTCGGAGCGCAGCGACGCAGGTTTGCATTGTTAGTCTGAAGTCCCTGTTGCCGTCAATTTCGTTGCGCGTCTGCGCATCGATTCGCCCTTCAGTTCGATTCGATAAGCGTTGTGCACCAGCCGGTCGAGGATCGCATCGCCCAAGGTCGGGTCGCCGATCAGCGCATGCCATTTGTCCACCGGCATCTGGCTGGTGACCAGCGTCGAGCGGTTGCCGTAACGGTCGTCCAGCAGTTCCAACATGTCGCGCCTTTGCGCAGCGGTAAACGGCGCTAGGCCCCAGTCGTCCAAGATCAGCAGGTCGGTCTTGGCATAGCCGGCCATTAATTTGGCGAAGCGACCGTCTCCGTGAGCCAGGCCCAGTTCCTCCATCAGGCGCGGCAGACGTAAGTAGCGCACGCTGTAGCCGTCCCGGCAGGCCTTGTGGGCCAGCGCGCAGGCGAGCCAGGTTTTGCCTACACCGGTGGGGCCGCCGATGATCAGGTTGAGGCCGTCGCGTAGCCACTGGCCGCCGCTCAGTTGCAGGATCATGGCCTTGTCCAGGCCACGCGGGCTGCGGTAATCGATGTCTTCCAGGCAAGCGTTGTGGCGCAGTCGGGCGGCTTTGAGGCGCGTCGTCAGACGTGCGTTTTCTCGCTCGGTCAGTTCGCGGTCGACCATCAGGCCGAGTCGTTCATCGAAGCCAAGGTCGTTGATGTCGGGCGTTGCGTGTTGCTCGCTCAGCGCCTTGATCATGCCGTGCAGGCGTAGGGTTTGCAGCTTGTCGAGCGTCGGGTTGGGTAGCATTTTGGTGATCCTTTTTCAGGTCAGTGGTAGTAGCCGGGGCCACGCAGGTTGATGTGCTCGTCGGGCAGCAGCGGCAGGTTTTGCTGGGCCAGCGGCAGGCGTTCAAGGCCTTGGCGCAAGATCGATTCCAGGCTTTTGTAACTGCATGCACCCAGTGCCAGCGCACGCTGGCACGCGGCTTCCAGCCGCTCTTCGCTGTACTGTTTGCCCAAGCGCAGGATCCCCAGGCAGGCGCGGAAGCCATGCTGCGGATGGATTCGGCGTTCGAGGATGTAGGCGATAACGCCCGCGGTGTTGGGCCCGGTCTGCTCGGCCCAGCGGATCAGTCGTTGCGGTGTCCACTCAGCGTGTTCGCGGTGGCTCTTGGGCATGTGCTCGGTCTGGGTGGTGTGGCGGCCTTTGTGCGGCGAGCGCAGATGGCTGGCCACGCGTTGGTTGGCGTGGAAACACTCGACGGTCTGGGCCGTGAGCCGCACTTCGAGTTGGTGCTTCACTAACTGGTACGGCACCGAGTAAAAGTGGCCGTCGACCTCGACGTGGTAGTCGATGTGGACGCGTACTTTTTTCCATTCGGCGTAGACGTACGGATGCTCCGGTAACGGTTGCAGCGCCGGTTGGTCAAGGGTCTCGAAGGCTGACCGGCGTGAGCCGGGCAGCTTCTTGAAGGGCTTTTGATTGAGGCGTTCGAGCAGCAGGCTGATTGCCGTGTTGAGTTCTCCGAGCGAGAAGAACTGGCGGTTGCGCAGCACTGCCAGGATCCAGCGCTCGACCACTTGCACACCCACTTCAACCTTGGCTTTGTCCTTGGGTTTACGCGAACGCGCGGGCAGTACGGCTACGCCGTAATGCTCGGCGAGATCGCGGTAACTGGGGTTGATGTCCGGCTCGTAGCGATGCGCCTTGGTGACGCCACTGCGCAGATTATCGGGCACCAGGATCTGCGATGTGCCACCGAAAAAAGCAAAACAGCGGGCGTGCGAGCCCAGCCAGTCGGGCAGTTTCTGCGACCAAGTGGCCTCGGCGAAGGTGTAGCTGGACGCGCCGAGGACGGCGACGAAGATCTGGGCCTGACGGATTTCACCGGTCTGTCGGTCGATAATGGGCGCGGTCTGTCCGGCGTAATCGACGAACAGCTTTTCGCCGGCACGGTGCTCCTGGCGCATGACAACGTCGACCTTGGCGGCCCAGAGGCGGTAGTGCTCGCAGAACCAGCTGTATTGGAAGCCTTGCGGGTGAGCGAGTCGGTACTCTTGCCAAAGCAGGGCCAGAGTTACGCCGGGGCGACGCAGCTCGGCATGCGCCCATGCCCAGTCAGGCATCGGACGTTGATCGCTGGGAACTGTTGGTGCTGGAGGGAACAGGCATCGCTCCAGTTCGGCATCCGATAACAATATCGGCCAAGTCAGCCCGCAAGCGTTGAAGCGGTGCAAGTAATTGCCCGCACTGCCGCTACTGATGCGCAGGCTGGCGGCGATCTTGCGCACGGACAGGCCTGCGTCGAACTTTAGGCGTAGTACCTCTCGGATTTTACGCATGGATATACGCTCCACGACGACCTCTTCGCTTCGAGAAAAGAGGTCGATGGTAGTGAATAATCCTGCGTTGCTGCCTGCCTGAGCATGGATCGGATCAGTGGGACATCACTGTCCAAGTGCTTGTGGAATCAGTGTCCAAGTGGCCGTGGAATGAGTGTCCAAGTCAGCGTGGAGTCGCTGTCCAAGTGTTCGTGGAATGGGTGTCCAAGTGCGCGTGGAATCCCCATTTTCCTCTGGCAGCTCGATGACGGCGCCACACTTGAATTGATCCGCGGGAAGAAGGGTTTTTTCAGCCTGAAGGAACGCCATGAAGGGTTTCAGGTGCTGGTGGACTACTACTCCCGAAATGCAAAAGTGTTCGTGCCAAAGTTGTCGAGTGTTGCTTAAGAATATGGCCGGCCCCCACTGGGGGCCGATGCCAAGCTGAGAATCTTCATGAATGACCATCCTGAATGGACTATTCATGAGCATTCTCTGTCAGCGCATGGCGCTGGCAGTTAATCCCAGCTTGTGGTTACAAGCATTCCAATCACCCGTCCGGGGGCTTCTGCTCCCTCGCGGGCAGGCCTCTTACCTGGAGGCTAATACATGATTATTGAAATTGCTGAGAATCCTGGTGTGTATCGCGTTCTCTCAGAGACAGTTTCTGCAGATGAAATTCTCGAAGCTGCACGCGAGATTATGGATTCCCGGTTCGCTAAAGGAGCCTGCTTCAATAACCCTGATGTGGGGCGTCATTACTTCAAGCACAAGCTTGGGGATAAGCCTCACGAAGTGTTTGCGGTAGTATTTTTGGATAGCCAGCACAGAATGGTTGCCTACGAGGAGCTCTTCCGTGGCTCTTTAACGGCTGCCCAGGTTCACGTTAGAGAAATAGCTAAGCGAGCGTTGTTTCATAATGCAGCTGCACTAATTCTCGCGCACAACCACCCGAGCGGGTGTTGTACTCCTAGCGAGTCAGACATTTCCACCACCATGAAAATTCGTGATGCAATGGAAATGTTTAGCGTAAAAGTGATTGACCACTTTGTTGTGGGAAAGGTCTGTTACAGCATGACCGAGAACTGCGACATTTAAGCAATAACCAATAAACCCACTATGGGCACCAATGCCCATGGGGCTATGGTGTCCTCTTAATCGGAGATGCACCATATGAAATTCCAATCCAGTGTTATTTCTTTTCCGGATCGCGGAAGCTGGGGTAACGCAAAATATCGCGGTAATTGTTCAGGGCACGTGGTGAAAGGCTTCTTTGAAACCTACCACCGTCGTTCCAATGGACTTGCCTGCGATCCGAGCATTGGTGGTGGTACCTCGGTTGATGTGGCCGCTGAGATGGGGCTGCGCTTCAAAGGGACAGACCTTCACCAGGGATTCAACCTTTTGCTTGATAATTTTTCCACATTTCTTAATGAGGAAGCTCATACCTGTTTTTGGCACCCAGCCTACGCGGATATGATTACTTACTCAGGGAATATGTGGGGAGAGGCAAATAAATGGGATATGTCGCGAATGAACTTGGCTGAGTTCACCGAAGCCTTGGAGCTCGCGATAATGAATATCCATGCTGCGATGGAAAAAGGCGGTCACTATGGGGTCCTCATGGGCAACCTTCGTCGTGACGGTGAATACTACAATCTTTCTTCTCTCGTTGAGCGAGTTACCCCAGGTAAGCTCGTGGATGAGGTGATTAAGATTCAACACTACCACCCTGTCAGTATTCGATTTGTAAATCGTCATAGCGCACTTGCCCCAAAGTAGTCACAAACACTGGCATCCAGCTCAAAATTGCTCGCGATGCCCAACGCAAAGATGTAAACCAAAAATCGTCTTCCACTCAACTGCGCAAAAATGTAAACATGCCCTACACAATCAAAACCTTCATGACAAGGTCCGGCGAGCGGTTTTCCCAGCTTTACGACACAGAGACGCCAGGCCTCCCTTTATTCTACCCGACAGCCTTTGTCGCTCGCTTCCTCCGCTCAGCCACTCACGAGACGCAGAAAGTCTATCTGGCCGTGATCAAGCGCATCTGCGAATGGGAATTTACCAAACAGGTGGACCTCGCCAACTGTTTCCATAGAAGTAAGTTTCTCACCTGTGCCCAGATTGATGACCTTGCTAACCATCTAAGAGCCAGCAAGCTCGGAGGAAAAGGCGAAGTCATCGGAAGCCCGAAGTACAACACCTATGTCGCCTATGCAACAGAGTATCTTCGCTGGCTTGCCCAAGAGGTTATTACGGACTGGAACACAGTAAACGTAAGAGCATCAATCGAAGCTCAAAGCGATATGCTCTTAAAAAAGAAAATCCGAAAAAGCGGTTCAAAATCCTCGCAAAACCGTCGTGTAGTTACCAAAAGCCTGACCACTGCCTCCAGCGGCAAATTATTGAGCCTGTTCGAGCAACCATTCGAAGGCATAACGCGCACTCAAGATCTAGGATCCAGGATACGGAATATCGTAATGCTCCGTATTCTCTACGAAACTGGCATGCGCGTCGGCGAGCTACTAGGCCTCAAGCTAAAAAACTTTAGCAATGCAACTGGCGAGGATAGTGCCACCTTAGAGATCACCCGCAATCACCATGATGAATTCGATTCAAGACTGAACCAGCCAGTTGCTAAAACACTCGGCCGTACGCTTCCAATATCGGAAAGCCTCGAGGCACAACTTGATGAATACTGCAACAACTGGCGAGCTGAAGTCGAAGGTGTCGGTTTCTCTGACGAAGACTTCATTTTTGTAATCCATCGAGCCGGGCGAACCCTAGGCCAAGCACTCCCTAAAAGTTCTTTCGACTCCGGACTTTCTAACCTCAAAAAATCCTTTCCGGCACTAACACCGATTCACCCGCACCTTTTACGCCACGATTGGAACTATCGATTCTCAATGAAAGTAGATGCGATCGGCATGTCATTTGAAGAAGAACGACAATTAAGAGAGTATTTAATGGGCTGGGCCCCCGGCTCAGCCATGTCAAACCGCTACAACTATCGACATGTGCAAGAAAAATCGCTCGAAGTCGGCTTATCCATTGCATCTGACTCAGCGAGGGGCCTACAGTGAATAGCACGCCAACACATGCAAACATCTCAACAGAGCTTGACATCGATCTACAACGCACGGATCGCCCTGAGCCTCATGGAGATTTGTTTTATTGGGATAATGACACTTTAGTTAGAACAGGTCAAAAACGGATCGACATGACCCATGGCCTGTCGCGATTACTCTCATCAATCAAGACCTCCTTCAAACTTCACCTAATCTCCTTCAGCAAACAGGGAACTTATTCAGCCACCTCCTGCACGACTTTCTTCATGAACTTCAGGGCAGCATTGAACTCCAACCCTCCTGAAGAATTCAACGCAGGCTGGATAGCGCATTCCATTGCCAGACCGGGATTCCATGGCGCGAAAAGAGTCGCCATCGAATTTTTCCTGCACTGGAAGGAGCGTTACGATTCAGCCATTAAGATAGACGCATTGCACTTGCTGCAAGAAACAGCTGCTCGCCCTAACGGCCCACGTAACGTGCTCTCAGACGACCCTGAGAAGAGCTGGCTAACCGAGGATGAATACGAGTCCTTGTTGATGTCCACTTGGAACAACTACGACACAGGAGTCTCTGACACCCAAGTAACACTAATTAAAATCTTGTCTATGCAATACGCGCGAAGGCCAAATCAAATCGCGCTACTAAAAGCTGGCGATATAAGGGGCTTTGATGAATCAAAAGAAATCGGACTAACGGGCCGAATCATCGATTTCCCAGGAATCAAAGACCAAGCAGCCGAGACTGGCTTTCGAGACAGCAAATTCGAACCACACCCACTGGCAGATCACGTATGGGGGCTTTGCCAAATTCAGCGCCAAGAAGTCAGAGAACTTTATGAGCATACTCTCGGCCTCTCTCTCACGGACGACCAACTAAATCTACTACCTTTCTTCTGCAGTGAAGAACGCATTAAAGAAGCCCGCAGCCTGATTGAAACCCACCTCAAACTAGAGCTTCTTGACAGCCTAGACTCTCCTCATTTCCATCTTGAACGGCATTCAATTACTGAGATATTAAGATGGAAGAGAAACACCCCGTCCTGCGCATATGGCGCAGCTAAGGGTCAGTACTCTAAATGCCCGAAGGCACCAATCAGCCCCGCACCAGTCGGGTAATGATTATTAATGCGACCCGAATGCGTCATACACGAGCACGTCAACTTGCGCGAAAGGGCGTACCAAAAAATTTGCTTTCGCACTGGCTGGGCCACACAACAGAAAGAGCACTCGAAGCCTGGCGGTTTCAGGAGCTGAGTGCAACACGGTTATTGAATTGAAGCTGGAGCATCATGCCGCATAGCCATGGCTTCTTGCATCACCTCGCTCATGACATCAATCGGGCATTTGAAGGCGTA
>NZ_JAEILC010000031.1:0-51744 GCF_016307435.1 Pseudomonas sp. S4_EA_1b
CCATGGCTATGCGGCATGATGCTCCAGCTTCAATTCAATAACCGTGTTGCACTCAGCTCCTGAAACCGCCGGGCATCCACTACGACTTCTTGGTTCAATCCGGTTATATTTCATGAAAGCTTCTGTAAGACTTAGCATTGCTCTTAATAGCAGCGCCATGCCGGATGTCTTTCGACAGTCCGATGGTGCGTTCGAATTCCCAAGCGACGATTTTGTAATAAGCCGCGACTCTTCAGGGAATGTCGTATCTCGCTTCGGGAACGTTATCTGGAACCTCACGTCTTACTCGAACACTGGACCATGCACGTTCAACTGGACCTCATGGAGCGATGAGGATTCAGAACTAAAGAGCTCGATAGATCTAGAACTAAAGCGCCTGTGCTTCGGGATTCTATATTTCTCAAGAAAGCGTGTAACTGCAGGTACGCTACGGTCTACCGTTAGTGATTTAAGGCGACTGGCAAGTATTGCGTTAGATTCCGGTTGCACACTCTCTAATTCCTCGGAATCTCTGAAGTTTCAACAAAGGTTGAAATCATCTCTATCTGCTAGTAAACGCTCCGCACTTGAAGATCTACACTCAACTTATGTCAAGCTGTTAGACATTCAATATAGGCATCCGAAGCTTTGCTTCTCCTTCACATCCACTCCCTTGAAAATAGTACTTAGCCTATTAGAAATAACACCCAAGTCCGGCAAGCAAGTCCCTATAGTTCCGACCAGACTTTACTCAAAACTAATAGCTAACCTCATCAAGGTCATCAACGATTTTCTAGCGTCATCAGCAGCAATTCACGAAATTTTCCATACTCGACACAGTAAGGACCCATCTTATGGACTAAACAAGATAACCGCACGAAGCAATGGCAGTCTTCACTGTGGCTCTAAGAGCTTTGAAGATGTGGCCAAGGAGTTGTCGCTAGAATCATATTTCTCAAGCAATAACATTGTGGATAACCGGAATCTCATTTCCCACTTATCAACTATTCAACTTGCCTGCAAATGGTACATCCATATTTTTAGCGGGATGCGTGACACTGAATGCAGGACCCTTCCCCTTGACGCTCTTGAAACGATAGACTCCCCTTCAGGGTTAGTTCATATTCTAAATGGCTACACATCAAAACTTACTGGTGATGGTCAAAAACGAACCTATTGGATTACCTCCCAAGAGGTCGTACCCGCACTTAAATGCGCGCAAGCTATAGCAGAAATAAATTATATTCGACATGACGTAACGCTATCAGATCGCAAGCGATTACCTCTTTTCCCCGCAGTCCGTTTTGATATCGGGATGGAGCACCCAGGATATGGAATTCCGCTTGCGAAGCTAGCTGCCGCCTTGACACCAATCCTTCTGAATCGCTTGGATGTTCTGATTGAAGAACGTGACATCGAAGAACTGGAACTATTTGACGGCTTCAGAGATTGGCGATCTGAAGATAAATTTGGCCTCGGAAAGGCATGGCCATTCACTTCACATCAGGCCCGCCGTTCGCTAGCTGTATACGCGGCTCGATCAGGTCTAGTCTCAATCGGAGCACTCTCCCTACAACTGAAGCACTTAACCATAGCCATGACAAGCTACTACATGAATAATGCCTCGTTCGCAGAGAACTTTGTTTGCACTGACAGTCAAAAAGAGCTCGTTGCAGAGCTGAATACACAACGAAAGATTGCCGAGTTCATTGCCTACGACAACAATGTCATAAATACAAAATCAACTCTGTTCGGTGGAGAGGGCACAAGAATTCAGCGCATAAAGGACAGAACGGAAGTAAGTATTGAGCTAGACCGAAAGCACACTCAGAGAAAATTCTTTAATGGCGAGATGTCTTATAGACCGACCATTATCGGTGGCTGCTCACTAAACGCACCATGTTCAAAAATCTCTTTTACCAATGTATTAACCTGCACAGGGTGCGCTCACAGCATACTAGATGAAAGCAGCATTCCTCGCATCGAGAACGCCCTGCATTCTTTAGAAAGAAAGAAGATTCTTTTTTCGTCGAACAGCGCAAGCTATCAGCAACTAGAGAATGAAGAGTCAGCGCTTAGAGATTTCCTCATGCGTAGTAAGAATTCTATTTCGAGGAAGAGCTGAATGTCTGTTATCACGGAATACCGAGCAGCGCTACAACGCTTGATCGCGGGAAATCCCACCATCGTCCCTAGAGAAAGCAAGATAAACAATGACTCGGTGGCACTCGAGGCTGGCCGAAAACGAGGCTCCATCAAGAAATCTCGCGGCGAGTTCTTGCCTCTAATTAGAGAGATAAGAGAGGCAGCGGAAGATTCTGCCAAGGGCCGGACCGTTAACAAACACGATGAAGCCATCACAAGGATCGATTCGTTAAAGCTCGAACTCTCGCAACTCAAGCAAGAACATGAAGCATTACTTGTAAAGTATCTATCACTACTTCATTACAACCATCAGCTTCAGCAAGAAAACAAAAGGCTAGGCGGTTCTGAAAATCTCATCGGCGAAAGTATAAAACTTGGCAAGGAGCGCTCGTAGGTGACGAGTATGTGGATACGCACTTTTCCATAGCCAGCCGTGACAAAGCCGCATTCAGATCGGGCCGGTTTCAGCCCTAACAAGCACAAGGGACGGCACCGGAATTATGGACATCGCACTGTCGCTGGGTAGGTTTACTGTGTGCCCCTCGGCCGTTGCACTGACAACAGCCTTCAGCCCCCGAATGCTAGAGGCCAATTTCGCTCAGCTCGCTACGGATTCTCGCAAGTACCTCGTCCGACTCTGCTGCAGACTCACTCGAGAGATAGCCAGCAAGAATGACGCTGACGGGGTGTACACCGAGCACAGCCGACATCTGCTCAATCTTGTCCAGCGACGCGCTCCACCGACCGGCTTCGAGATTGCTGATGTAGGGCTGGCTCGGCCCCATGCTCTCCTGAGAAATGTTTCGTTTCAGTCGGTACGACTTGATCGCCGCGCCAAGGGCTCGCTTGAGTTCCGATCGCATTTCAACAGCTCGCAAAAGGAACGATGAAGCCGTTTCAATGCACTTTGATCTATACTATGAATAGTATATTTAGAGGCCCGCCCCATGTTCCTGACCCACCAGCACGCGAAAATCGACAAAGCCGGACTCTTTGGAGACGACCCCACGGCATGTAGCTTCGTGGAGCACAATATTCATCGTCCCTGGTTCTACGTCGCTACAAAGGAATCGTCAGAGGACTTCGACGTTCATCCGATGCTGATGCTGAGTAATGAACGTCTTCTCCAGTCACTCGTGTCAGAGCAAGGACACGGCCTCCTGATGGAAGGGGTGCTATTGGTCACCCCTGATCACGTGAACCAATCGGGGCGATGGATGATGGAGCCGCTCGAATCGATCGAGCGCTTTGAGTCCGCAGAAGGTGTTGCTTACGCTTACCTGGTTCAAGGCGATGTAACCTACATCTATGGCGATGCGGAAATCACAAAGCAGCAGGGCGCACAACGGGAAACGCTATTCAGCAGCACGGTGATGTCGGGTTGTTGCCGCTGACCGAAAACTGACCCAGTAGAGGCTGTTCTGCCGACTGAAAACTGACCCAGGTGTTCAACTGCTTCTGCTCAATTATTGAGCAGGAGAACACAGGGTGATCAGTATGGAAATGATGGGCAAAATTCGGCGGATGTATTTCCGCGACAAGCTGTCGCTGCATGAGATAACCAAGCGTACCGGGTTGGCGCGCAACACCATCCGCAAGTGGGTCAGGGAACCGGAGGCCAAGCAGCCGGTGTACCAGCGACGCGTGGTTTTCAACAAACTCAGCCCTTTTCACGCCACGCTGGAGCAGGCGCTAAAAGCCGATTCGCTGCGGCCCAAGCAACAGCGGCGCAGTGCCAAGGCGCTGTTGGCGCAAATCAAAGCCGAAGGTTATGACGGTGGCTACAGCCAGCTCACCGCGTTTATCCGTGCCTGGCGAGGGGGACAGGGCAAGGCGTCGCAGGCCTTTGTGCCGCTGACTTTTGCTCTTGGCGAGGCGTTTCAGTTTGACTGGAGCGAGGAAGGCTTGCTGGTCGGCGGCATTTACCGGCGTATGCAGGTGGCACATCTGAAGCTGTGTGCCAGCCGTGCGTTCTGGCTTGTGGCGTATCCGAGCCAGGGCCATGAGATGTTATTTGACGCCCATACACGCTCGTTCGGCGCCTTGGGCGGCGTGCCGCGCCGGGGCATCTACGACAACATGAAGACCGCCGTCGACAAGGTCAATAAGGGCAAAGGCCGGGCGGTGAATGCACGCTTTGCGGTGATGTGCGCGCATTACCTGTTCGATCCGGACTTCTGCAACGTCGCCGCTGGTTGGGAAAAGGGCATCGTTGAAAAGAACGTGCAAGACAGCCGCAGGCGTATCTGGCTAGACGCCCAGGACTGCCAGTTTCACTCCTTCGAGGAACTCAATGCCTGGCTGGGCCAGCGCTGCCGCGCGCTTTGGAACGAGCTGACGCACCCTCAATACAGCGGGCTGAGTGTAGCCGAAGTACTGGAGTTGGAGCGCGCTGAACTGATGCCTGTGCCAGCGCCATTCGACGGTTACGTCGAGCGGCCTGCGCGGGTCTCCAGCACCTGCCTGGTCAGCGTCGGGCGCAACCGCTACTCGGTGCCATGTGAGTACGCGGGTAAGTGGGTCAGCAGCCGTTTGTATCCGACGCGAATCGAGGTGGTGGCTGACGACGCGCTGATCGCCAGCCATGTCCGCTTGCTGGATCGCGACCAGGTCAGCTATGACTGGCAGCACTACCTCCCGCTGATCGAACGCAAGCCCGGTGCGCTGCGCAACGGCGCGCCCTTTGCTGATCTGCCGGCGCCGCTGCGTCAGCTTAAGCACGGTCTGGGGCGTCATGCCGGCGGTGACCGGATCATGGCGCAAGTTCTGGCTGCCGTACCGGTCGCCAGGCTCGATGCGGTGCTGGTGGCTGTTGAGCTGGTACTGGAAAGCGGCAGCCTGAGCGCCGAACACATCCTCAATGTCGTGGCGCGCCTGGCCGCGACCGAACCACCACCCAGCGTCGAAACCCACTTGTCGCTCAAGGAAGCCCCCGTCGCTAACACGGCGCGCTACGACCGCCTGCGTGGCCAGACCGAGGAGATCGGTCATGCGTGATTTGATGGCGGAACTCAAGGAGCTGCGCCTGCACGGCATGGCCACGGCCTGGGCGGAGTTAACTGCACAGGGTGAGTCGAACACAGCCTCGTCCAAGTGGCTGCTCGAACACCTGCTGGAACAAGAGCACACAGATCGCGCCATGCGCTCGGTGAGCCACCAGATGAACATGGCCAAGCTGCCGATGCACCGCGATCTGGCCAGCTTCGACTTCAGCGCCTCCAGCGCCGACGCTCGCTTGATCAGCAAGCTGGCCAATCTGAGCTTTACCGACACCGCGCAGAACGTGGTGCTGATCGGTGGGCCAGGCACCGGTAAAACCCACCTGGCCACCGCACTGGCCGTGTCCGGCATCACCCGGCATGGCAAGCGCGTGCGCTTCTACTCCACGGTCGATCTGGTCAATCTGCTGGAGCGCGAAAAACACGACGGCAAAGCCGGGCGGATCGCCCAGGCACTGCTGCGCATGGATCTGGTCATCCTCGACGAACTGGGTTATCTGCCGTTCAGCCAGGCTGGCGGTGCGTTGCTGTTTCACCTGCTGTCCAAGCTGTACGAACACACCAGCGTGGTGATCACCACCAACCTGAGCTTCGCCGAATGGTCGAGCGTGTTCGGCGACGCCAAGATGACCACCGCCCTGCTGGATCGGCTGACCCACCACTGCCACATCGTCGAAACCGGTAACGAGTTCTATCGCCTGCAACACAGTAGCTTGGCGGCCCAGGCCAAGATCAAATCACGGGAGCGAAAGCGTAAGGGCGGCCAGGAACCGGAGGACGATGAGCCGTTCTGATTTCATGGCGACGACGGCCTGCTACATGGCTGCGTGTGGCAGGTCTTAAACAACTGAACTGGGCTAGCGAAGGAGTGGGGGCAACAGCAGCTGCGCTGGTAGACTTATCCACAGTTGCTGGTAACAAAATCAGCAATCCGCCCTGGGTCAAATTTCAATCGGCAGGGTGGGTCAATTTTCCATCAGCGCCAACACACGTGACCGCACTTGGAGCTTAGGACACAAGCCTTCTCGCGAGGGAATCATTAGCGCTGTTCCTGTCCGGACTACCGCAGCGCCTGAACCGGAGACTCGCAGCGGCGACGCAATAATCGGCAATCGGAACAGCAAGGTTTATCACCTAGCCGAGGGATGCCCAGCTATAACAAAGTGTCGCCTAATAACGCGGTGCTTTTCCGTTCTGAGACCGAAGCTGCAGCAGCCGGCTATCGAAAGGCTGGCAATTGCCGATGAAAATTGTCATTCCGCTGGTGGCTGCGAGGAGACCGAATCGGAGTCGTAAGGGCCATAGCCGCTAACGGCCAGAAGCTGCCGGTGGACAGCTTCTTGATAAATGCGTAGGTTCTAATTCGGTCACTGACGCCCTAAAGTTGTATACGTTCAAGCCCCACCAAACGCAAGAGAAACTAACCCCATATGCCTGGCAAGGAGTTTTCATGGCAAAACTAGATTTGACTTCAAAAATCGAACGACTGGAAGCATTTGAAGAGCGTTTGATGGTTAGCTTTAAGAGCCTTTCGGCATTCATGGATGCTGACGAAGATGAGGATGATGACTACATAATGGTCGATGTGCGAGGTGAAATTCACGCGGCAACTGGCACAAAAATAAAAAATGATATTACTTTGGTCATTGCCATTTATGATACATCTGATCGTGTAATTGGCACCTCTGAGTCCACCTATTACTCAGATGATTTTTTCGGTTTCGACACTTTCTCGGAAAGCGTGCACATCTCAGTGAAAAATATCGCCAAAATCCGGATCTACCCAAAAAAGGCTTAAGGCATGCTTGAGGAAATTCGGCGTTCTTTGCTAGGTGAAGCCAGACTGTCACCTAAGTTACTATCTGATCTTGCAGGTCTTGAAAATTACGTAGCAGAGAGCTATGACTCAAGATCATTTATTGAGCTGCTTCAAAACGCAGATGATGCAGGCTCGTCGAGTTTTCTCGTAAAGAGATTTCAACAGTACTTGATCATTGCCAATAACGGCCACGTATTTTCTAAGTCAGACCTAGAGGCAATCTGCCGCAGCGCGGCTTCAACGAAGCAACGCGGAAATAGTATTGGTTACAGAGGAATTGGATTTAAGTCTGTCGTGGGGTTGGCGCAGGAAGTACATATTATCAGCGGGAAATTAGAAGCAACTTTCTCTAAAAAGCTGACACTAAATGACATCCCTCAAGCGGACAAGGTTCCCTTGCTGCGCATTCCGCACCCTATTGATCCAGCAATACGAAGTGAAACGCTGGAAGAGATTGAGCGCTTGATGCTTCAAGGCTACAGCACTTTCTTTATCTTCAACGGACTGGCGGCTGAGTCGATTGATCATGAGTTTATAAGTTTTGACCAATCTTCCTTACTATTCCTAAAAAATATAGGCAAGGTTACCCTCGAAGGCAGAAGAACTGATGAATTCAAGATATCTAGAGATGCATGGGATGATATTTTTTTACTATCGACCTTGAGTAGTTCATCAAGCTTATCAAATTGGATTGTTGCGACCGAAAACTGCGTATCAGTTGCCTTTTATCAAGACCCACAATCAGAAAAAATTGAAGTTCTTTCTGAGAGCGATGCTACTGTGCATGCCTTTCTACCAACCCATGAAGCTACCGGGCTTGGTATCAAAGTCAACGGAGATATTAGCACCGACCCATCTCGCACTAGGGTGGTTTTCGATCAACGGACAGCAGATGGTATAGCCCATATAGCAAAGTTAGTTGCGCGCATTATTAACTATATATTGCATGATGCCCCCCTACCAGACTCTAAAGGAATGCTTGCAGCTCTTCTACCACTTGACGACCCGCGACTACACAAACTCCAAAGAAAATCATTTAAATCAGAGTTCATTTCTGCAATTCAAGCAGAGTGTGAGAAATTTATTCCGGGCTTTTCCTTAAGACCTTCTTGGTTAAACCCCAATGACTTTCAAAAAATTAGCGAAAAAAGCGCGATTATAGCAGCGCCAAAAATCATCAGCGACGTCGATGGTGCCGCCAACTTTATGCGCTATTTGGGCGCAAAAGAAGCCGGACTCAAAGATCTATCAAACTCTCTACAAAACACCGAAATCACTATAAATGGCTGCTCGGAAATTGTTGCTGAATTAATTAGACTTTGTGATACAAAACAGATTGAGCCAATATCAATCGATACAAAATGGCCTATTTTTATTGCAAATGGAGCAAGCATTTCAATTGATCATGCCAAACTAAACGACCTGATGATAGATGCCGACTTCGTGGACTTAGTTGGAGAACGCAGCACTGGCGTAGGCGGTCTAACAAGGCTCATCAAATCTGTAGCAGGTAATGAAACTGCCCTAAGAATCCTCCCCACTACTCCTGCCCCAAATACACGACCAGAGCAAATAGAAAAATCTGGAATCTTACAATCGATTGCAGCCTTCCCCTCTGTGAATGGCAAAAAATCCAACACTCTCAACTTAAAGAAGTGGCGCGGCGCAGAAGAGCAACTAAGAAATATCTTTGAGGCTGAGGGATGGACTGCAATCGATGTAAGCCGTCAAAACATTGGTTACGATATAGAGTGCGAAAACATCGAGGGAAAGAAGCTTTTTATCGAAGTAAAACTTATAGAAACGCCAACTCAGCCTTTCATAATGACAAGTAATGAAGAAGCTGTTGCCCGCCAAAAAGGGGACTGTTACCTGATCGCAATTGTCAAGCAATCAGGCGACAGCATCGAAGTGTCATTCATTCCAAATCCGACAAAGAATCTTGAGTTGGTTCGACAGTGCCGACAATGGGTTTGGGAATGCAGCAATTACCCTTACAATCCAGAAATATATTGTCTGCAATAAGATTACAGATGGTGATTTCACAGCGTGCCAGAAGCTGACTACTAGCGACCGGATCTGCCTATCGTAATGGTTGGATAGCAAGCAAATCTCTACTCTCCTAGCATGGATTGCTTTGCAACTATTTATGCTAAGGCATCTTTTGGCACATATATTTTTCATCGCAGAACAATTTAATGGTACTGCATGTAGTTGAAATGCAACTCATGGAGGCTACAGGGACTTCAAATCCGCTTAGGCGTTGATAACGCCAAGCATATTACAAATGGTCATCTAGGCTGCCTCGCTGAAGACTGGTGGATGTAAACAACGGTAGTCAGACGGGCCAGATACTATCGAGATAAGATTCTGCGCGTCCAAACCCTACAAGGCTGTATGGAATCATGATGACTGAATGGTTGAATACCCTCCGCTATCTGGGCATAAACCGTGCTCTATTCAAGCTGATCGAGAATCCCTCGGTCACTGTTGAGCCTGGTAGCTTCCTCTTCCCCATACTCAACACCGCAGCGCAGAACGGAGTTCCTAGCGTAGAATATTCAAAACTCCTAATGCTGGATGTTGCGTGTGCTGAGTGGGTTCGTCGTGGGCTGCCGCCAAATCTAGCCCGCATTTCTCACAGCCCTGCGCATTGGGCCGTTTTGACGGACGCAGGTCGTCGCAGGTGGCGCAGGCTGCCGACAGCGCTGATTTCGGGCAAGCGCCTGCGAGCGCGCTTGAACAAGGCGCTTGCGGCAGGGTGGACGGGGTGTGATGTGGAGGGGGACGGTGGGTGTGCGGCTGTCAGCGCGCCGCGGCGCTCAAGACATCGAAGGCGTGATCGAACACCTCCTGCTGCGGGAAGGCCGAACTCATGGCCACTTTGACCCGGCGCACGCTCACGGTGATGACCGCGCCGATCTTGAGCAGCTTCAGGCGGATGCTACCGGCCGTGGCCTGGGCCAGTTCGGTCCCCGACAGCGCCAGCCTGCGCAGGCTTTCGAGCAGCACGTAGGCGAACGAGGACAGCCACAGCCGCAGCTGGTTGCTGCGCAGCGTCGCGGTGGAGGTGCGGTCGGCGAACAGGTCGAGCTGACACTCCTTGATGCGGTTCTCCATCTCGCCGCGCGCGCAGTAGAGATCCTCATACAGCGCCTTGTCCGGCCAGTCCCCGACCGCAAGCGTGGTCACCACGAAGCGTGGGTTGGTCTTGCCCGGCAAGGCCTCGGCCTTGGCCACCACCCGGCGCTCGGCGCTCCAGCTTTTCCTCGTGCGGTAGTGCAGTTCCTGGAACACCCGTGCCGGGACTCCCGTCGCTTCGCACTGCGCCTGGGCCTGCCGCAGGCTCGGGCCGATGGCCCGGGTCAGGCGCGCGTTGCGCGCCAGTCCGAAGACATAATCGACCGACTGTGCTTCGCACCAAGTCATCAGGTCATCCCGGCAGAACCCCGAGTCGGCGCGCAGCACGATGCGCGTGTCTGGCCAGCGGGCGCGAATCTGCTTGACGATGCGTTGCACCTCTTCCAGCGCCCCGGCGGCGCCATCGACGTTGGCCGGGCGCAACTTGGCGCACAGCAGGTGACGGCCGCAGAAGATGTACAGCGGCAGGTAACAGTAACCCCCGTAGTAGCCGTGAAAGAACCGGCCCTCCTGCTGCCCATGCAGCGGATCGTCGGTGGCATCCAGATCCAGGATGATCTCCTCTGGCGGCCTGCGGTGGGCGTCCAGAAACAGATCGACGAACAGATCCTCGATCATGCCGGCCTGCGGCCGGATCTTGTGATAGCGCGAACTGCCCTGCGCCTGGAAGCGCTCCAGCCGGTTGAGCGTGCTCTTGCCGGCCAAGGGCGCACAGCGCGCACGTCCGGACTGCAGCTTGCCGATCACCGCGCCCAGCAGCGGGTCGTGGCGCAGTTGCTCGTGATCGTTGAGATCCTCGTAGCCCAGCGCGATGCCCATCACCCGCTGCGCCACCAGCGTGCGCAGCGGAAACTCCACCGCCTCGGGCATCCGATCGTCCTGGAAACAGCCGGCCAGGCGATCGAACAACCCCACCGCTTCATCGGTTTGTTTGAGCAGCAACGCGCCGCCATCCGAACTCACCCGACCGCCATCAAATCCGGCTACCACCGCGCGCCGCCCCACCCCTGAAAACGTGTACTGCTTCGGATTACACTGTGTCTGCATCGGGCCGCTCTCCGTTGTCGCGCTAAATCGTTCTTTGCACAACAATTTTCGCGCATCCGACGGCCCGGTGCATCTCTTCCTGTGAGAAATGCGGGCTAGACCTCCAGATACTTTGTAAACCTGGTGTCGCACCGGACACAGCATCAGCTAAATTATCCGAAGTCATTGCTGGAGGCCTGCTAGGCGCCGTATTCCCTGCGATGGAGCGCATACCGGAAAGGAGGAAAGCCAAAACTCCAGATTTTCGACTTGGCGAAAGCATCTTCGCGGAAGTCTATTGCCCTCAGGAATCAGCCACAGAAGCTAACAAACATAGCGAATGGCTGAAACAGAACATCGGCCCAATCAAACTCTTCATTAGTTACCCCGTAACCGGCTCTAGTCCGCTAGCGTTGAAGTATACAAGCAACGTTGTGATTGATAGGGCTGTTAGCGGCAAGCGTGATAAAAACCAATTTGAGGAGGGGAACGAGAACCTGCTTTGGCTTGACCTGCTAAATGGATTTGGGGTCAATAGCCGGGATACTAAGCCGTATACAAGCGTGCACAAGGGGGAAAGTACATTTGTAGGGAGCTTTGGTATTTGGCATAGCTTATACGGCCAGCAGGGAAGCGCTTTCGTATATGAGCGTACAGATCTCAGGTATCTTGAGCAGCGGAACATCTATAGACAGAGACGGGAAGGACTTTTCAGATTCCGCCCTGAAGTCTCTGGAGCCTTGATAGTTGTAGAGGACGGAATTATTTTATTTGAGAACCCATGGGCATCCACTCCTCTATCGGAAACGGCACGGAAGAGTCTGAAACGATTGACGCGATTTAAGCCTGATAAGTCTTGGTTCGTAACGCCGGGATACCATTTGCAAGATAGGGTGGACGCCGTCCTTGCAGAAATCGATTGGCTTTATGCTGATCCGGAAGCGTAGATCCAATTGCCCAACTCGAAGCGAGGGGCTGCTTTTGGCCGGTAGCGGACCATCTGGAGTGGGCTTTGGGTTCGTTGGTCATGGACGTACCAATATCCAGGGCCCCAGCACATCTGAACTACTACCCCTCGCTCAGCCCCCTCGGCCCTCGCTATGGCGCAGATCGCCTAGAACTGCGCCAAATTCGCCACTCCAATTGGCGCAGTTCAGAAAACTGCGCCATAATTGCGCCAACAGCATTCAAACGGCGCCACCTAAGCTATGCCCTCCTCCACAGACATACTCAACAGTATCCAGGCATCTGGGAACGGTCTGACGCTGACTGAGCTATTGGCCAAACACCCCGACATTGCTCGGAGAACAGCGCAGCGACTGATTGCAAAGCTGATAGCAAGCGGTCAGATCTCAGCGCAGGGTGAAGGTAGAGCACGGCGCTATTTCGGAACTGCTATCCAAGCAGAAACCAGCACCCTGGACACTGATAGCTTTCCGTCCTTTATCCCGCTGTCGGCAGACAGCCGGGACATCCTCGCTTACATCAACCAACCACCTGAAGCGCGCAAGCCCGTAGGCTACCAGCGCGACTTTCTTGACACCTACCAGCCGAACGCAACGAGCTACCTGCCAGAATCACTGCGGCGCCAACTGCACAGAATGGGCAAAACCACAGATGCCTTGGAGCCTGCAGGCACGTACAGCCGCGCAGTCCTGAATCGCCTGCTGATTGATTTATCGTGGGCATCGAGTCACCTGGAGGGGAACACCTACTCGCGACTCGATACGCGACAGCTGATTGAGCATGGAAAGGCCGCACAAGGTAAAGCAGCCATCGAAACACAGATGATCTTGAACCATAAAACGGCAATCGAGCTGTTGGTCGAGAACATTGAAAGTGCAGAGTTCAACCGCTACACATTGATGAACCTGCACAGCGCCTTGGCCGAGAACCTGCTCCCAAATCCTGCAGATGAAGGCCGCATCCGGCAGCATGCCGTCGACATTGGGAAAAGCACCTATCGCCCTCTCTCAACACCACAACAGATTGAGGACACCTTGGAGGTTCTGCTTAGCAAGGCCAATCAGATTACTGATCCGTTCGAGCAGTCGTTCTTCATGATGGTGCACCTGCCCTACCTGCAGCCCTTTGCCGACATCAACAAGCGCACCTCCAGACTGGCAGCGAACCTGCCACTGTTTCGCGCCAACCTATGTCCGCTGACATTTCTGGATGTACCCGAACAGGCCTACAGCCGCGCCACGTTGGGCGTATACGAAATGACCCGGGTAGAGCTGCTGCGCGACCTGTACCTCTGGGCCTATGAACGCTCAACGCAGGAGTACCTGGCAATCAAGCAAGACCTTGCTGAACCAGACCCACTTAGACTGACCTGGCGGGACTTCATCAAATCGACCATTCGAGAGGTCGTCACTCATCCTGAGCTTGATCCACTGACCTGCATTCAACACGCAGTAGCTGAGCATGTTTCAGACACTGAGCAGCCAGAAGTACAAGCCCTGATCGTTGAAGAGCTCCGACGACTGCACGAAGGGGTGCTGGCGCGTTACGGATTACGGCCATCCGAGTTCACCCTCTGGAAATCGCGCCATGGGAATTGATGATCTCACACCCAACCATTCACGCCCTCAGACAGAAAGCGAACACTCAATATTAAACCCTATGGATTACGAAAGCCTTCTTGCACAGGTCGTCCAACTAGTCGAAGACGCTGGCCTGCTGCTCATTACTGAATGGCAGCGCCCAGAAGGACCTCGCGGCTCAGGCGATAAAGCAGATGTCGATGTTGAAATTGAATCACTGCTAAAGCCGCGGTTACTGCAGCTGCTCGACTGTGATTTCTGGGGTGAGGAAACAGGCCATAGGCTCACAGGAGCCAGGTATTGCTGGGTTGTTGACCCCAATGATGGGACTGCAGACTTCCTGAAAGGCCACAAAGGCTCTGCAATATCTGTCGGCTTGCTTGAGGATGCCCAACCGGTGCTTGGCGTGGTCTATGCACCTGTTTTGCTGGATGGTGATTCCGACTGCGTCGCATGGGCAAAAGGGGCACCGTGTGTGCTTCGCAATGGGAGCCCCATTAAAGCGACACTCACCCAAAAAGAATGGAATCAAGACAGCAGAGTTATGGTCAGCACTGCGGCAACGAACAAGCCCGAAATCAATTCTGAATTGTGCTCACCAGGTTGCTTTGTGGCGATGCCCAGCATCGCCTATCGGTTGGCACGAGTCGCAGCAGGTGATGGGGATGCAGGCGTATCGCTTGTGCCGGTTTCAGCACACGATGTGGCTGCAGGTCATGCGCTGCTAATTGGCGCAGGGGGCGTGCTGATTGACCAGGATGGGAACAGCATCACTTATGTCACTGAAGCCGACATGCAGACAGTATCTCGGAGATGCTTTGGCGGTACGCGAGAAGCCTGCCAGTCACTGGCAAGCCGAAATTGGAGCAAGGTATTTACATGAAAACGCTAAAAGTCGTGATCGAGGATTGGGATGGTGATGGCGCCATTCGCATTCCCGATGAGGTCCTCCAAGAGCTCGGTGTAGATGTTGGTGACTCCCTTTATCTAGTCGAGGAATACGTTGGCTCAACGCGGTGCCTAGTGCTGAGCAAAACTGAACGCACTCCAGACCGCGTTGATGAACTGGTCGGACACTGGGATACCTTCGGAAAAGTGCAGAATGTTACGGATGATTGAGCAGGCAACCAGGCAGAACTGGCTGCCCTGCCTGTCGCATGACGTCATGAGCAAAGCGTTTAGAGGACTAATCGGGGCAACCACCTGAACCAAAACGCTTTGATCAATCCAGTCAGTTCAACTCCCCAGAAAGGATTTGAACGCAAAAAACCCTCCCTGTACCGCGCTAAGCCTTTGAAGTGAAGATCGATTTGGATGCGCTCTTGACGGAAGGCTCAAGGTTCCTACGCCTCTCACGATTGGTACCCCGCACCTTGCGATGCCTCGTTCCATTGTCGAAGGCGCTCTTGATTCAGCCTTCTAGATTCACCCGGTGACACGGGTGGTTCCCACCAAGGGGAACAACTTCATTAAGCGACTTCGTGTCGCACTTCGACCCAATTGTTGTCGATGGGCACGGCGCCGTCCTCGAGGTATCGAGTCAGTGCCGCCCACCGTTTGAGGCTGTAATCCAGGGCTTTGGCGATGGCCGAGCCCTCTGGCACGCGGTCGTGCTGGGCCAGCATCCAGGTATGCAGTGTTTCGAGGATGGGAGCCGCTTTTTCCTGCCGTATTCGCCAGCGACCTTCATCGCTCATGTCGCGTGCCTGCCGTTCGATCTCGTACAGGCCGGCAATTGAGTGCAGCACCCGCTCGGCCAGTTGGCTCTTGTTCGTGGCGTGCAGATCGAAGAACTTGCGCCGGGCGTGGGCCATGCAGCCGATTTCGGTAATGCCTTGCTCGAAGCTGGCCTTGTAGCCGGCGAAGTCGTCGCAGACCAGCTTGCCGCTCCATTGGCCGAGGAAGTTACGGGCATGTTCGCCAGCACGGCTGGGGCTGAAGTCGTAGACCACGGCCCTAAGGTCGGCGAAGGGTGTGGTGCTGTAGGCCCAGACGTAAGCCCGGTGGGTTTTCTTCTCGCCGGGCGCGAGCATCTGTACCGGGGTTTCGTCGGCATGGATCACGCCTTGGGCCAGCACTGCTTCGCGCAAGGCATCGACCAGGGGCTGAAGCTGCACGCCGGTTTGCCCGCCCCATTGCGCCAGCGTCGAGCGGGCGATGACCAGGCCAGCACGGCCGAAGATTTTTTCCTGTCGGTACAGCGGCAGGTGGTCAGCGAACTTGGCCACCATCACGTGGGCCAACAGGCCGGCGGTGGGGATGCCCTTGTCGATTACCTGGGCCGGTACCGGCGCCTGGATCAGCGTTTCGCACTGGCGGCAGGCCCATTTTCCACGCACATGCTGCTCGACCGTGAACACGCCCGGCGTGTAATCCAGCTTTTCGCTGACGTCTTCGCCGACGCGCTGGAGCTGGCAGCCGCAGGCGCACTGGGTGTTTCCGGTTCGTGACGGATCACGGTACGCGGGAACTGTGGCGGCAGCGGTGCACGCTTGGGCTGTTTGCGTGGCTCGGTCGATGCAACTGGTGGATTCAACGCCTTCAGCTCGGCCTCGATGGCCGCGATATCGGTGTCGAGCAGGTCGTCGAGCAGGCTGCCCTGGCCTGGGTGCGGATTCCACGGTCATCTGGCCACCCATTCCATGAGCATCTGACCACCTATTCCACGGTGATCTGGCCACCCATTCCACGCGTATCCGACCACTGATTCCACGGTCATCCGGCCACTCAACCGGGCAGGCAGTAACGCAGGATTTCTTCACTACCATCGACCTCTTTTTCGAAGCAGAGAGGTCGTCGTGGAGCGTTTGTCCATGCGTAAGATTCGCGAAGTACTTCGTCTCAAGTTCGAGGTCGGGCTATCGGCTCGCCAGATTGCCGTCAGCGTGCAGATCGGTCGTGTCACTGTCGGCGATTACCTCAACCGCTTTGCCGCCAGCGGTCTAGCCTGGCCCTGTTCGTTGTCCGATTCCGAGCTGGAACAGCAACTGTTCCCACTGGCCCCTGCGGTGCCCAGCGAGCAGCGGCCGCTGCCTGATTGGTCTTGGGTGCATGCCGAGCTGCGTCGCCCCGGCGTGACCTTGGCGCTGCTCTGGCAGGAGTACCGCCTGAGCCAGCCGAAAGGCTTTCAGTACAGCTGGTTCTGCGAGCACTACCGAGCCTGGCAGGGCAAGCTGGACGTGGTGATGCGCCAGGAACATCGCGTTGGCGAGAAGTTGTTCGTCGACTACGCCGGGCAGACGGTGCCGGTGATCGACCGCTATAGCGGCGAGATCCGCCAGGCGCAGGTGTTCGTCGCGGTGCTTGGTGCATCCAGCTACACCTTCGCCGAAGCCACCTGGTCGCAGCAGTTACCTGACTGGCTGGGCTCCCATGCCCGCTGCTTCGCCTTCCTCGGCGGCGTGCCGGAGATCGTGGTGCCGGACAACCTGCGAAGCGCGGTGAGTAAGAGCCATCGCTACGAGCCGGACATCAACCCGAGCTACCGCGATCTGGCCGAGCACTATGGCGTGGCGGTGGTGCCGGCGCGGGCGCGTAAGCCGCGCGACAAGGCTAAGGCATGGATTTGGTGCTACCCGACGAGCCAAGCCTGCGGCGCGTGGCCGGCGGAGATGTAGATCTGTCCATATAGTCCTCATTTGCATGGACACGAAGAATTTTTCTAGACCTCCGGAAACCGAGGGTTTCCGCCCTGTCCATCAGTTCGAACTTACGACTGGCCGGACACGAACCCAGTGGGCATTTCTCTACTTCTTCTACAAACGACTCAGATCATCGTCGTAGGTGATCCTCACCAGAGCATTTTCCAGTTTAGAAACGCTGTGAATGCTCTTGACCATGAGTTTTTCTCGGATGCGGTCACCATGCACCTTACGACTTCGTTCCGCTTTGGTCCTGCTTCAGCCCATGTCGCCAACCTTCTCCTCGCGCTCAAGGGGGAGACCACACAGGTCGTTGGGGGCGGGGCTCGAACACAGATAAAAACTGCCTTGCCCGCTGATACAAAAAAGGCGACCTACATCAACAGAACCGTCATGGGTGTTATTGAGACCGCCCTCTTCTTCGCCACGGCTGGGAAAAAGATCTATTGGGTTGGCGAGAGCAAGTCGTACCAGATTGACGACATTGCGGATCTGTACTGGCTGGCGACCGGAGAGACAGACAAGATCAAGAATTCTCGGATCACCAACGAATACCAAACATTCGACCATTACACCCAGGTCGCGGAAGACACAAAAGATATCGAAATGAACCGAGCACTCAGAATCGTCAATGGGTATGACGACCTGATGGCCAAGCTCGATCAGCTGCGGAAAATGACTGTCAAGGATGAGTCCGAAGCTGATGTCGTCGTCACCACCGCTCACCGCTGCAAAGGCTTGGAGTGGGACAATATTCAGCTGATGGAAGACTTCCCCGATCCGCTCGACCCGGAGATGAAGCGCGAGGAATCAGACGCAGAAATCAACCTGCTGTACGTGGCGGTCACCCGCGGGAAACTTTTGACCGCCGTGAACTCAATCGTGATATCGCTGATGAGGGAAAGTCAGCGAAGGGCTGTTGCTGCAGAAAAAGAGGCTGCAAGGGCTGCAACCCTGGAGTCTTACGCCTGACTCCGCTGCCCGCCAAACCGAAGATTAAGGTCTTTCAGCGTCGCCCCATACCCCAGCTCCGACATCTCGCAGATTACCTCTCGCACGGGGTACAACTCAGCCAAATAGAGGCGATCGCCAACATGGACAATTTCAAAGCCCCGGCGGTGATACTCGGCATCCAGTTCACGCCAACTACCTACAACCTTTGTTAAGGCCAGGAGCTCAATCCTTCTGACATCGCTCAGATCGCCGACAGATCGAGATTTTCGAGTAGCCTTTACTCCATCCATATTGAGGGTGCCGGCCACCAAGGGCGCACGCCTGAGACTTACAAGCCGCCGAAATTTCCCAATCATGGTGTTTAAAGCTTGGTTGCGCATAAGGGCCACCTCCAATAGCAATGCTACTGAAGGAAGCCAAACCAATAGGCTCAATTGGTGCCTTAGACAGGGGAGCGCTGACTTTTGGCTTGGAAGTCAAACCAGGCCTCGAGGGACCCAGAGAGTGCGTTAAGAGGGTCCTTCTGCTGCTCGTGCTCACCCACCAATCGCAACAACTCGGTGGCTACTAGATCCCCACCAACGCTCCTGCTGCACTCGGGGCAGATAGTGTTCCGGGTTAGGATGCCGGGGTGCCGCGGATTGCGTCGGGTCAGATTGAACTCAGCGTATGCGCGCGCGTAGAGACTCAGGGCTTCAGACGGGATGGCGCGAATATGAACGGTACCGGCGGTAGCCATAATGCAGTTATGAGACATGTGGATTCCTTGCATAAAGACCCCTCCACAATAATGGAAGGGCCAAATATGCAACCCCCTCAGGTATTCAGCCTCACTCAGCCGCCTTCGAGGGTTCTTTCTCTTGTTCGGCGGCTGCTGGAGGATTGCCCAGAAGCTGCTTGCTGATCACGCTCCCTGGATCGACCGGCTCGCCATTCTCTTTGGCCTTAGCCTGGGCATCCTTGACCTTGGACTCGGAAATCATCCGTTTCATCGCGTCAATGAAGTCTTTGGTCGGGCGATTTCCTTTGATGAATTCCTTCTCACCGGTCAGGTTGTCGATCAAAACGGTGGCCGGCGTGCCAGTTGCACCGATCTTGGCACCCAGCTTGGCCTGGTCTTCGATGTGACCCTTGTATCGCTCGCTCGCCATACACTCTTGATACTTCCCGGTGTCTGCGCCGAGTTTCCGCACAGTCTCATCAAGGTCAGATACGCCGGCGCCGTTACCCCCGGACTTTTGGAAAACCTCGTCCAACATCACCCAGAAGCCGCGGTTGCCAAATTGGTCGGCATAACACTCCGCTGCGTGCGCTTCAGTGGTCGCTGCAGGGTTGTGGAAACTCAATGGCATATGCCGGAACTGCCAGTTGACTGCACCATTGGAGCGGTCAACGATTTCTTTCAGGGTGCCGTGAAGGCCCTTGCAGTATGGGCATTCCAGATCACTGAATTCTGCCAGGGTAAAGCGAGCAGTAAGGCCCCCGTACACCCGAGCATTGCCGGGCACCTCATCAGGGGCCTCTTTGAAGTCAGCGAATCGAGACGTTCTGTACTCCTCGATTTGAGCTTTTTCTTTCGTGGCAACGGCCTCATTCACTGCCGAGTTGATTGCCTTGTCGAAAGATTCCGTCGAGGTGTAGAAAGCCAGACCAGCAACGGTGATGACTTGAGAGATGGCGACGCTCAGCAGGATGGAAGCGCCATTTGCTTTGATGAACTGTTTCATTGTGGGTCCGACGGTCCTTGGTAAACAACAATGGCCAAAGCGTAATCCCTTGGCCATCGTGTATGCCTCGAGTCGGCACCCTAAACTGGGTCAGTTAGAAGTCTCTTCCCGCTACTGCTTTCAGGCAACCAGGCATTCCTTCGAGGTGGTCGAAGTGATGCATCTGGAATGCCTGGCGAGGAAGACTGCGCGTCTCCAAAAGCTCGCCGCGGGATGCAAGCAAACAAGCCAAGACGGGACCGCAGTCGGCTCCCCCCGAAGTATCTTCGAGGCGATCTCGGAGCACCAAGTCGCAAAGTTCAGGCGAAGTACCTTCGTATTGACTGACCAAACTTGAAGAAGCGCCAATTAAGGAGAGCTTCGTCAAGATCGGTGTGCGAGATGACAATGCCCTCATCTCATCCTCCAGCCGTTGCCCATACCGGCCCAGAATCTCGCAAAGAGACTCAAGCTGCTCAGAAAGCAGCCTTGCCTCGCGGACGTATGAGTTGTACTGAAAAACATCTCTTCTGGGCAGTCCACGGCCAGCACCGATCGCATCGAGCTTGCCGAGCTTGCGCTCAACTCGGCGCAAAGCCGCCTTGGAGGCCAGGTAGCGTGCGTAGGCGGCACGAGCTTCCTTACGCAGCATCAGAAACACCGAATAACCTGGACGGAAATTAGCGTTCACAACGAGTCTCATCGCCATAGTTTGAGGCTCTAATCTACCCATTAAATGTTGGCGGAAATCGCAAGTTTGTCCCGGAGATGGGGTACGTTAGCTGAATGAACTCCAGACCATCGTGCGGATTTTGCGGATGCTCTCGAATTAGTACGCGCAGAAGTAGCCACACGCTGATCCTTCTTCAGCCAGTACGCATAGGGAGATGCGTCCGGAAGAGGCCCACAAAGTGTGTCGGTTGTCCTGAGCAGAATTTCGCACTCGCGAATGAGCCACGCAGCTGTACCAAACTCTTCGCGATGGTCTAGCCAGTATTTCGAGCTCTGAATCGAAAACAGAAGCCTGATGGCATAGTGCACTGCCTTTGGAATGGCAGTATCTGACTGCTCAGAAGCAGCCATAACGCAGAAAAGCTTGCTTGCGAGCTTGGCTCGAACGCCTAACCCGAACTTCACTTGCGAAGGCGTGCCCAGCAAATCTGGAAGCCGCTGAGCTCTTGATAAACTCAGTGGGTCAGATACTTGCCCAAGGGCGCAGAGATCAAGCACCGTTCTGATCTCTGCCTTGCAATCCTCACACAGGGTACGCCCTGCCTGAAGCTCCTGCTGTAGGCGCTGCTTTTGATTGGTGTAGGCGAAGCTGTAGGCATCTCCATGTCCACAGACACGAAGCATTCGTTTGTCGTACTCAGATCCGTATTTCATCTCGGTAGGCTCGCAAGCTGAACAACACCAGCCTGACAGAACCTTGAAAAGTGCAACCCCTATAGCAAAAGGCCCGGAATAATCCGGGCCAAAATACAAAGCTGGTGTTAAGCCGTACGTGCAAGATGAAGCTGATGCCGCTCACGCCGGTTCTGTTCATCGACGGTGTACATCGCGGTTGGACACACAAGCAGCCGCTCCAGGCCGATCGGTTCACCGGTGAGCACCGAGAATCCGTACGAAGACTCCATCTCGTTCAGAGCTACCTTGACCTCCTGTATAGCCGCTGCATCACGCTGCAGCGAGCGACCCAGAAACATGCGCTGTTCCTCCACACCGGCTTGATCTGCTGGGTCTGCAGCATTCTCAAGCGATTCAAGCTGAACCTTGCCATCGCGGTAGTGAACATGCAGCTCATCGAGCCGCGCCAGCAGCAGGTTACGGAAGAACGCCAATTGCACGTCATTCATGTAGTCGTCCGCCGGCATCGCGAGCAACTCTTCCTTCGTCATACACCCTCCCAGCCCGGAAATAGAACACATGGGGCCTGGTCCAGTGCCTTCCCCTTGAGTTCAGTATCTACGGAACAGCTGCAGGCCAGAGGGATGTTTGCCCCCTCCGGCGGTACCAACTGCTTCCGTAATACCGGTACAGATTGGTGACTTGCATATCCAGCAATCCATGAATGATAGGAGGAACCCCAACCATCATCTGCATCAAGGAGCCATCATGCAGTTCAAGAACCTCATCGCCTATCGGCTGACCCAACCCCTTCAACTAGACCAGGATGCGCTCGAGAAAGCCTTGGCCACTAAAGGCTTTCGTCCCTGCGAGAGCCAAGAAGCCAGCACCTTAGGATTCGTAAGTGCATTGCCGTCTAATAAGGCCGAAGAGACCAGCGAAACGCCTGCTCTTAGCCTGTGGGCTGAAAACTGCGTCCTGCTGTGCCTCATGACCGAAACGAAAATCCTTCCCTCGGCTGCCATCAACCAAAAAGTGAAGGACAAGGTAACCGAAATCGAGAAAAGTCAGTTGCGCAAGGTCTACCGTAAAGAGAAGGATCAGATCAAAGACGAAGTGCTATTGGAGTATTTGCCGAAGGCGCTTTCCAAGCGATCAACTACGTACGCGGCTATCGATCTGAAAGCCAACCTGGTGTATGTCGACGCCAACACCCACAAACAAGCCGAAGCACTACTGAGCACTCTCCGGGAGGCCATCGGCAGCCTCCCCGTTCGACCGGTTTCGGTGAAGATATCGCCTTCGGCAACACTCACCGATTGGCTCAAAAACCAGCAGACAACTAACGGCTTCTTCATCCTCAGTGACTGTGAGATGCGAACCATTGCTGACGAAGTCTCAGTCGCTCGCTTCACCAACGAGGACCTCAGCAGTGAAGAGGTTCTCAACCATATTCGAGCCGGGAAGATGGTGACGAAACTCAGCCTGGCTTTTGAGGACAAGCTCAGTTTCACCCTGATGGACAACATGCAGATTAAGGCGTTTCGCCTTGAGGATCTCCTGCTCGATCAAGCAAGCAAAGACGGTGGCGATGACTCGGTATCTCAGTACAGCGCGACATTCGTGATGTCGATTCTCACACTGCGTAATTTCCTGCCGAATCTGTTCGAGGCGCTTGGCGGGGAAGAAGTACATACTTCGATTGATGATGCAGCCGACAAGATCCAGCCAGTCGAAACGGCCGAAGAGGAGTTGATTCGAGCGGCTGAGCAGTTTGTCGTTGATACCCAGCGAGCGTCAATTTCCGCAATCCAGCGCAAGTTTAAAATCGGATACAACCAGGCCGCTCGCCTTGTTGAGAGCTTGGAGGCCAAAGGGGTGGTCTCTGCAATGAACCAGCAGGGTGCTCGTACCGTCCTCGCACCTGCAGGCGCTGCGGCTTAGCAGTACAAGGGGGCTACCCCAGCCCCCTTCTCTTCTGGCCCTTTGGCTCTACTTTCGGGCCGCCCGCCGCCACTCCCATGGAGGCATGCGCTCCGACTCAGGCAATGCCCACAATCCAACCCGCGCCTCCCGTGCCGCACTCTCCAGCGCCAGCAAGCCGCGATCCTTGCTGTACTGGCGGTACACCCAAGCTGCACCGCTGCTGACGAGGTGGGCGTTAATATCCTCATCACCAACAAATGCCCGCGCTACGGTCCGTCCATATCGATCAGTGTTCTTCACCTTCAAGGTCACATCTTTTCCGAACGCAATTTGACTTAGCGCTTGTCGCGCTCGAGTTCCATAAGGTTGCTTTGATTCTGGCGTGTCGAGCTCGGCCAGCCGCACCTTGACCTGGCGCTTTGCACTGGTTAAGCAGGTGAAGGTGTCTCCATCACTTATGCCGACGACCATGCAGCTTATTTCTTCAGCAGTTGCGAACGGGGCGACCAACACGAAACAGAGGCCCGTGGCGATCAAAACACTGCGCATAGATGTCCCTCCAGCAGATTGGCGAATTTGAAAGTTTTGAGATGCATGAGCCAAACGGGTAACTCTATGGGGCCTTTTTCTTTCGGGCTCTTTTGGCCAACTTTTTGTCGCGCTTAGTCAGCCTGCGCCTTACAGGCTGATCCTGATCACGCTGCGCCCTTAGCCTACGCTTCCTGCTCTTATCCAAGACGCCACCAGGTTGAAGATCGAAGGATCTTCTGAAAGGGACAGGTGAGCCAAAGTACGGGACGAGAAAAGTGGTTTGAGATCTCTGCAGTGGGGTGCCGCTTGGCAGCCATAGAGGGGTTACAGCGCGTGCCAGCAGGTCAAGCGCATGCGGGCGCACTGCTGACGCTGACTCCACCTGCGCAAGAGTCACACCAAAGAGTCTTTCCAGCCGAGCGATGTAGCTCGCATTACGTCTTTTCAGAAGTAACGCTTCGGCCTCAGCGATTTGGCGATCGAGATCAGCAACAGCCCTGTAACGCTCAGCCAAAGCCTCCTCCAGGAGCTTTATCTGCTCGAGGCTTTCAGAACCTAACTGCACCTCTTCAGTTAGCTGTAGCTGGAGGCTCTCAAGACTGGCTTGAAGAGACGCCAACTGCTCGGCGAGTACATCGACTTCGGCTTTCACCACTGGATCTGCAACAGGCTTCCACTGCCGCTGGATTGTGATCGTCCCAGTGCTGGCGCGACCATCAGGCCCCGCCACGGAGTAGCTCAGAACAGTTTTACCCGACCATTGGGACGAAGGTGAAAACACAAGTGTATTGCCGAACACACCTGCAGCACCTTCCGCAGGAGTCGGTGTGCTTACAAGAGCAAATTCGTATTCGGCTGATGGTAAACCCCTATCCACTCGCAGCTCGAACTCCTGGATATCAGTATCCGGATCCATCTCCAGAACGATGCTCGAGGCCTTAACCGTGGGCGCATTTTCGTAGCAAACCTCGTAAAGCTTTGCTACTCCATTGCGCTTGGAGTATGCGGCCTTCTCGACACCTCGCTGATAAACCACCGACCCCACACGAATCTGGTGAAAACGTTCAGGATCCGTGCCGGACGCAGCAAGCTTTCCCCGAAGGATTAGGCTAGCTCCGTCAATGTCGGTTTTGAAGCAACGGCTGCAGTCGGCCATGTCAGGAGTAGGTTCAAATTCACAAACCACGGCTGCACCGACTGGCCCACTAACCAGTGCTGTCGCGATTGATAAAGCCAGCCAGTGCCTATTCAACATGGGTGATGTGTCCGCCGAGGATGCGTCATCTTATCCATGAGGAAGCACTCGCAAAGTCCAGTTGGTACCCATTTGAGGGGCAAAAGAAAAGGCCGACCGGTAATCCCCCCCGAAATCAGTACTCGTCGGAAGTAGAATTTTCTCCTAATTGGATCAAGGAAATTTTGCGTGAAGACATCGCGTTTTTCGGACAGCCAGATCATCGCCATCCTCAAGCAGGCCGAAGCCGGCAGCCCAGTCCCTGAGCTTTGCCGCGAGCATGGAATCAGCTCGGTGACCTTCTACAAGTGGCGCGCCAAGTTCGGCGGCATGGATGCTTCATTGATGGCCCGGCTGCGCGAGCTGGAAGATGAGAACCGCCGCCTCAAGAAGATGTACGCCGAGGAGCGCCTTAAGGCCGAGATCATCCAGGAAGCGATGGCAAAAAAGTGGTGAGGCCATCTCGGCGGCGAGAGATGGCGCAGCATGCAGTTCGCTCGGGTCGAGCCAGCATCAAGCAGGCGTGCCAGGCCTTCGGGGTTAGCGTCACCTGCTATCGCTATCAAACACGGTTGTCCTCGGTGAATGCCGAGATCGCCGACCATCTGATCCGACTTACGCACAATCAGCGCAACTGGGGTTTTGGTCTGTGCTTTCTGTATCTGCGCAACGTCAAAGGCCACCGGTGGAATCACAAGCGGGTGTACCGGATCTACCGGGAGCTGGAGCTGAACCTACGGATCAAGCCGCGCAAACGCATCGTGCGAGAAAAGCCCGAGCCACTGGCGGTGCCGGAGGCGATCAACCACTGCTGGTCGATGGACTTCATGCACGACCAACTGGCCGACGGTCGTAGCTTCCGTCTGTTTAACCTGATCGACGACTTCAACCGCGAAGCCCTGGCCATGGATATCGACCTGTCACTGCCGGCAGAACGTGTGGTTCGTGCGCTGGATCAAGTGATCGAATGGCGTGGCAAACCCCGATCGATCCGCAGTGACAACGGCCCGGAGTACATCAGCAGCAAGCTCGTGCTGTGGGCAGAAAAGCATGGCATCCGCCTGGAGCATATTCAGCCTGGCAATCCGCAACAGAACGCCTACGTCGAGCGGTACAACCGCACCGTGCGTTACGACTGGCTGGGGCATAACCTGTTCGAGTCCATCGCTGAGGTACAAGAACACGCTACGCGATGGATCTGGACATACAATCACGAACGGCCAAATATGGCCCTGGGAGGCATCACCCCCAAACAGAAGTTGGCTCTCGTGGCCTGACTACTACTTCTGGCGAGTACTAAAAATGGGGGGATTACCGACCCAAATGGGCCGGCCTTTCTCTACTGCAAGTTTGCTCTGCCCTGCTGAAGCTGATGAACTTCCCTCAGCGTTCTCACAACCTCGACTGTCTGCGGCGAGCCAGAATCACAACTGGACTCAATGCAGTCAGCAAAAGCAGCGAAGGTATAGCGCCAAGACTGCAAGTCATGGCGCTTCAACAGGAAGCCATAGTTTCGAAGTCCCACCAGAATGGTTTCTGCTTGCTCCGCAGTTGCGAAGTACTGATCCACACCGATGGATTGATGGCTGACTACGATAGGACCTCTCATCAGGCTACCCCATCACCAGGTCTTGGCTGGTTTTCATCACCCCGAGTCGGACTAGGTAACCCTTGAGCCCATCCAGATCACGTTCATGAGCCATAACACAAGGCTTCTCGACCGTGCCGTCGATCTCAAAGACAGTCTTTCCATACGCATCCCGCACATCTGCATAGAACTCACCCACCTCATCCAGGTTGATGTGGTAGGTCAGGAACGAGCCAAGGGCAGGCCCCTCAGCAGTGGTAGGCATGGTTGCGAAAAACCCCTCATAGCTAGCTGTCTTGCTGGCAAGGTAGGGATGAGAGGTTGCGTTGTTGAATTGCATGGTTCTCTCCAGATAAGGCTGAGACCATGCCCCGACTGGGGATAGGTCCCAGTTGGGTTTCGCGACGAATGTCGCTGTGACGACCACCAGTAGGTGGCCTATAGAAGGATGCTGGTGATCCAGCTACCTAGCCCCTCTCGCATGGGAGGGGCTAAAGAAGCTCCACAATACACCTGTGGAGGACGGTCGCTCAAGTTTGCGGCCTATCAGTAAACCCCTACTGGCTCCGCATTCTTCACCTTGCGGAAGTCATCACTTCCATTGAGCCGGTAAGAGATCGTCTGCCGCTTCGCTGAGCGGATTGCCTGGCCGATATCAGCAACGGTGGCTTTCGAAGCCTGGAGATCACCGAATCGCTTTACCTGGACGGCAAACACGTAAGCCTTGAAAGCGCCTTTGTCTTGCGGAGCGTATCCCTCAGCTGCATGGTTATACATGCGCCCTACCAGCAGAGAAACCGGCTGTTTTCCAGATGTCGGGACATCGACACTGCCGGAAATGGTGATTAGATCCTGGCCCTGCTTTACGACAGCATCTGGGCCAAGCGCTTTGGCCAGGTCCTCCGCAACACTATCGACGCATTCAACATAGGCTTTTCTGATATCGGGCTGCTCAGAAACTGCCCGATAGCAAATTGCTGCTCCAACCAGGGTTCGCGGATCTGGACTGGTGTCAGTGCCGGCGATCATCAACGCTGCGCCCGCAGCACCCACGGCACCAGCCCCCAATCCGGTACCGGAGAGCGCATTGCCGCTGACCGCAGAAAAGTCGGTATTGGTTGGACCAGATTTTTCAGGCCGCTTCGAGACGGCAGGAGCAATGTAATGCTGGGTGATTCCCATTTCGGACGTAGTGAAAAGGAAATTCGAGAAGTCACCTGGCTTCACTGCCTGAAAATCGGGCATACCGAACAGCGCAAGCACACGGGTGGTTTCGCTACCTTCCTTCAATTCCAGAGGGCTCGCGTTCGCAAACCGCATGGTCGACTGGGTCGTTTGAAACTGATAACTGCGACCTGCCTCAGTGAACTCGGTGCTGTCAGGCATTGGCAGCGAACTGCAACCCGTGAGAATGCCAGAGAGGGCCAATACAGAGGTTGCTGATACTAGGTGCTTCATGAGATGTGGATCCTGTGCTTTTGACGTGCACCCAGATTAACCGGGTTTCTCAGAATGCAAGCATGATCGCAGAGAGGCCATTCAGATTCGAGCTATTCGCCCCACATCCTAGGCCGGATAACCCCCCAACCGGCCCACAACCTCAAACGCGGACCGTCGGCGCCTACACCGCGCAATCAGGCACATCTACGATCTATAAAGTCGCCATCCTCCCCGCCGGCGACTCGAGCGCTTACACCGGTACAGACATCGACTCTGCCTGGGCGGTCATCGATCACAAATCTAAATCGATCCTGTTCGGCCCCCAGGATGGCATCCAGGTCTCCGAGGACAGCGCAGGGATTGGCCCGTATGTCCTTGGGCAGTTGATTCGGCTGATACGCACAAAAGAAGACCCAGGCTCTTATCGAATCATTGAGCTTCCATTTCCTTCACAACCGGTCGAACCAGAAGCGTTCACCAAATGGGAAGTTAGATCTCGCAAGGCAGCTGCCATTTTGGAAAACCATGGTTTTCATGTCAGCAAAACGGCTGCCGGCCTGGTCGCGAACGCGCAGCGCTTTAGCTCCCTGACCGAGCGATGGAACTCAGACAAAATCTCATTCCTGCCGGCCTCCCGGCTGGCATCCTTGTTTAACGAAACAGTGGCAGGTCAAGAGGAGATCAGGGCAAGGACTAAAGCCATGGAGGCGCACGTTCAAGAGCTGCAGCGCCAGCTAGACAGGCATGGTTCTACAGCTGCCGAGGTGGTGGCTTTGAAGGCGAAGGAAAAGACCCAACAAGAAACGATCGATCAACTTACGGAGCAGGTCTCTAACCTGCGGCCCCTGCAGGGCCAACTAGATGCTCTGAAAGAGACGATCGCTTCAAGCCCCAGCGACGCACCTATTTTACCTCCCGCAACCATCCACGATGAAATTCTGAATTCATCTGTTCCGCCATTAGTTCAGGTTCACCGACATCATTTAGGCACGGTGGAGCGCGTTGTTCTGGCGATCATTGGACTGTCCATCGCGGGGGCCGCGATCACACCGGCGCTGCCGGGCTAAGATATTACCGCCAGCATTGATTCGCCGTGCGATCGCTCGAGAGTTACCGTAAGACTTCCGTTCTTGAGGGTCACTTTAAAACCGTCAGCTTCCTGATTTTCCAGCGCCCGGCTCGGAGCGGATAGAGCGAAAAAAGCCCTAAGCTCGTCTCGAATCATGGCTAGCGTTTGAAGTGCTCTCACCTCCCCCATTGCAGCAACACCCATAAGCAAATACTGCCCCACAACGGGGCGCGGAGAAGCATCGCTGTGGTACGACCGCTCCCCATAAACGACTCGCCCCGAGAAGCTACGCCCGGTCCTTGGGCAAGTGACAGCCTGGGATGAAAATTTCTGAAAGTCCGAGGCTGCTGAGCTCAGAAGAACCTTCGTATACATACGAGCCTCTTCAACGGACTCAACAAATACTTCGTCCAATACGCTTTGGCTTGAAGCCTGGGAATCAAGCATTTTTAGATTCGTCCCACTCGTCGCACAGATCAGCCAGGTCCTGTTCGTTCTGAAGCTTGTTCAGCCGCCCATCCTCCGAAAGCCAGCTTGCAAAGTCCTGCACTGCATCTCTTCGCAGCCCAATTACGTCAACAGTGGGGGCTTGTGAGGTTGCTGGTTCAGTAATCGAAAAGCCTTCGTCAGCAGCAGGGCCGCGCACATAGGGCTCAATAGCCGCGTAGACGAGCTTACCTGCGAGCTCTGCCTTCTGGCGGAGGTCCGACTGCAGTGACAGCGACTGAACAATCCTCGAAGTGATTTCAGCCTTGAGAGGCTCATCAAGGCTTAGCGGAGATCCCGAATCTTGGGGGGCTTGCTGCGCACTCAGAGTCTGAGGGAGCAGAGCAAGTGCGCCAATAACCAACAAGCCGTATGCATCTCCGAGATCGTTAGACCGGCACCGGAAAATTGGCTCTTCGCCAGCCATCAAAAACTTCTTGCCTTCATCCTCGATTTTGACCTTCAAATCCAGCGTTGGCACAGCTTTAGATAGAGCAAAGAGATCAATAGCTTGTTCAGACATGGGGAAAGCCTCAGCAACTAGTACGGCTTAAGCTTCTCACAGCCCTGAAAACTGCAAGTCCCCTTTTATGCCGCTACCAAGGGTTTCCCGATTCGATAAAACGCTCACCGCACATGACACCACTATCCGCTCCATCTAGCTCCCGCAGGGTTGTGTCCGGCAGCAACCCAAATTGCAGCCGCGCCGAACCATCACTGCAGGTCAGTAGGTTGCCGGCATCATCTACAGGAGAAAACAAGTCAAGCTGCACACCACGCCGCCTACGCTTTCTACCCTGCACCTGCTCAACTTCAGCCTTCATAGCCTGGATGCCTCAGTACACGCACAACTGCCGATCGCTCCCGGAGTTTTTTCGCCGCCAGTAGTGATCTCTCGTCACCTGGGCATGCAAAGAAAACTGCGTGTGACACGGCCCCAGGTAAGCTTTCACCAATCATCTCGGCCGACACCACACTTTCATCGAGCTTTAGGGCTGAGATCAGGGATCGAATCCCCTTACCACGGACACCTTCGTATCTGACGGATACCCTACCCACTGAAAATCCCTTCACGAGATCTCGTAGCATTTTCGCATGCTCAGCACTGAAGGGTTGGCCCTTGGAGACAACGAGCAAATGTTCCATCACACGAGACTCGACATGAAGCTTTTCTTCGTGGCTATACACCAAGGGACCTAAGCACTGCTTGCACTTGTAGGTCCTACGCTTCGTCGCAAGCTTGGTATGCATGCGCTTGGACAACCGAAACAGCTTGGGACAAGTGCAGGTGTAAACGAAAGGTCTCGGAGAGACTGATGAAGTGTCGATGCTATGACACCTATCAGGGCGCAGCCCAAACACATCACGCATCACGGACTGCCACTCGCGTCCATGAGGTGCAATCTTTAGCCCATAAACCTGGAAGGCCACAAGGTGTGAGACCTCATGGGGAATCGTCTGATTGATCACATGATTCGGGTCCTTCTGAAGCAGGCTGCGGTTGATCCTGATCTTGTAGGATGCCCTCTTCCTGCTATAGACCAACTGCCCCGCTGCCTTCCCTCCTAGATCGAAAAGCACGTCGTCGAGTGTGAACGATTTCGAAAAGTGCCTTTCCGCGATGCATAAAGACTCACGAACCTTGTCCGTGGCCTGACGAACCAAATCGACCATACGCCCTCCTCACCCTACAAGGATGAGGTAGTGCTCCGGCCTCTAGTCAGGAATTGGTACCCTCAGTAGGATCAGATGGACTCAATGAGCATTGATTCCAGTCTCATAATGGATTTCAGAAACCAACTGGAATACAGATATGACCCCCAAATTACTTCTCATGTTAACTATTGGCTATGCCATTGCGCTGGGACTCTTTTTTGGCTGGAGAAAAAACCTGAAACACCTGGCGCTATGGGGGTTGATTGGTGCAACCCTTATTGAAGTAGGCGCAACAGCCTTCGGCTTTAATAAAGGAATCTCTGACACCTTGTTAAAGCAATTAATGATCGTTTTCGGAATTGGCTTTCCAGTTTTTCTTACCGCAAGACACGCCTCTATCTGGAAAGGTATATGCAAGGAACAAGCGCAGGTGAGAAAACTTAAAAAATCTCCGTCCACCTTTATCTTCCAAGCTATCGGGCTCACCAATCTGTGGCTTCCTGCCTTAGGCCTGATTATCACCGGCTTAATCATGCTCTATGCGCGGACGCGAGCCGCCAACCATATGCCTCAGCTCACTGATAGCGCTCGCTTCCAAGCAAATATTTCTTTAATGCTTATCTTCGGCTATATACTTTCTGCGATGCCAATCGGCGTTTACATTACTTCGGTAATTTTGTTCTACGGAGCCGGGAAGATACTGGTCGGCTTTGCGGTTTTTGCGTCCGGTTACGAGTATCGTTATTACACTGGGAAAAGCTTGATCTCTAAGCTTCAAGCTCGTCTTAAGCGGAGGCGCCAAGCCATGCTGAATCAAGGTTTGTAATTTTTCAAACCACCCTGATACTATCTTTCTTACTCACAAAGCCAAACGAGGCCAGGCATGTCCCTTATCAATGAGTACCGCGCCACTGAGGAAGCCATTAAGGAGCTTCAAGGTCGCTTGAAGAACCTTGAAAACAACGATCAGCTCAAGAAGGAGCTCGAGTTCAGCGAAAAGCTCCGCGAGCTCATGGGCCAGTACGGGAAATCTCTCCGCGACATCATTGCCATCCTGGATCCAGAAAGCGCGCGGAAACCCCGCCTTGCTGTCACCTCGGCAGGCGGTAAACGCAACCGGAAAGTCAAACGTTACACCAACCCACACAGCAACGAAGTCATCGAGACCAAAGGCGGCAATCACAAGACGCTGAAGGAATGGAAGGCCGAGTGGGGTGCAGACACAGTCGAAAGCTGGGCAGAAATCATCTAAGCCTAGCGCCCATGAAAACCCCGCTACGGTGGGGTTTTTCTTTTCTGGTGGCAGTTGCGTCCTGCTTTCGCCGCTGGCATGATGCGGTCTCTTTCATCAGCTCTTCTGATCCGGCTCACGCCGTAGCTGCTTGCCAGCACCCATCTTTTTGCAGGAATCTTCCTGCTCGTGGCGACTCTCCTTGGGTCATCCCGAACGAAAACACCTTTCTCACACCCTCGCTTCGTTGACTAACGAAAGCCAGGCTCTCATGAGTGCCTCGACTGCTCGACAGCTGATGGCAATTGAAGCTACTCCGCCCAGCAGCAAGCGTTCAGCAAACGAGCGCACTTCTATGCCGGCGACAATGAATACGATACGTCCAGACGGTGGCCCGCCATAGAGGGTGTCATGTGCGAATGACCTGCTCACATCAGTATGAGTGATCAGCGTGGCCCGCAGTCGGTGCCTCCGGAGCTTGCTCCGAAATAACAACTGCAGTGCAGAGATGGCTTGTTGGGTCTGTGTCACCGAGTAAACCTTATGATCGAAAGGTACGAGCAGCCCACCTCCTCCCTGCATTGCAGGGGTCTCCCGTAAAGGGCAGGCCAGGCTCTCACATTTGCTTCAAAACTCAATCGCAAGAGTTGCTCAATAAAAAACCCGGCTTCGGCCGGGTTTTTTAATTTCAGTCAGAAATATCTCGACTCGCCTGGGCCAGCAGGCAGGCATAGAAAAGCCACCCTAAAATACTTCCAATCAGAAGCCAAAGCGCATAGTGGTAGACTGCGGCGTTCATGTGTTTCGCAGAGAACTGGAGCGCAACCCCTCCAAGCACCAAGAGCCGAAATGGGCCAAGCACAAATTTCTCTTTCTTGGAGAGCAACGCCTGCTTGTTTTTTGCCTGGGCCCAGGTCAAATGCCCTGCCATCATTCGGCCAACCAAGTGAGGCTCAAACCTGCCTCCCATGATGACCATGAACGGCATGAAACCAAGCTGCTGCTCTATGGCAGTCGTGTACAGGATGACAAGAAGATACTTCTTCTCGCTTGTGAAGAGATCGGCTGGAATGCTAAGCCGAGGCAACGCTCCACTCCCCCAGGCCGCCAGATCTGCCTTGAGCATGATCGCCACAGCAACCGTGTTCAGCAGCAAGGCAATCACAAGCGCAAAAGGCGTGGCCATGTGGAAGCAGGACCGCCACGGCGAGCCTTGCCCAACACTGCAACCCACAATCCTATCGAGAGGCAGTAGCCCGGCTCGCGACATGCATATCGCAAGTACGATGAAGATCAGGGGGCTGGAAAGGGAGAAAACATGAAATACCGTCTGACCTAGCACCAGCAGCAATCCCACCGAGAGAACTGCAAAGCTGAAGGTCACAGCCAGGTATAAGGGCAGCACATTCAGGAAGAGCGGCCAAGCGCCTGCAAACCAACCCCCCCATAATCCCCAATGAATTCTCTGGGTGTCCAAAATTTCCGTCGCCGACATCGCTGACTTCTCTTGTCAAAAGGTAGCTTGAGGCTACCACCGCTTCCAAAACCGCAAGGGGGAGCAGGTTTACACATTTCGTGAAAACAGGAAAATACGAATCGACCGCGGGTCCGTGGTAATGCAGCCCCACAGGCAAGAGAAAATCCTTCGACGAAGGCACTTCGACTTCAACAGCTCCAGCAGGAAGAGTCTTGAACCTAAGGCTTACTGAAGAGCTTCATGGATTCGAGCTCGACAAGTGAAAGGCGCCGGCGGAGCACGTCAAGCAAAACCTCGGCATCAGACAAAGCGTCTACTGGATCTCGCTTCATCGAAGAGCTGATCGCGTCTCGCAGCCAGTAGCTGGTACCAGGAGAGGTGAGGAGGTCCTCAACCCCAATTACTTCAACAACATCACCCCCAGGCGCTTCGTAGTCCGACACGGCCAACCTCCTTTTTGTCTGCATGACATCCTAAGGCCGGGATTATTCGCCCACTCCTCAATCCGCACCCAATAGAGGATCTTGAGGAAGGCATTGAAATTGGACTTTCGCGTTCCACGAAATGGGACGGATCCAAACCCCGTTGCCATTCAGCTGGAATAGAGTCGGTGCACATGGTTTATCAGGTAGCCCGACATGAACACCACCACCTTCCCTCGGCTCAATAAACAGAAGCTCGTCCTGATTGCAGGGCTAGCCTGCGCAGTTGCCCTCGGCACGATCATCATCGCCAACGGTCACGGCTTGGTGAATCCGATCGCCATTGCGAGCAAGGGCTGCAAGATGATTAGCAAATCCATGACAGCTGGCGACATTGACGCCATTCTGGCGGGCACATCTCTTCACCTGGACAACCCCGACGGCGGCTACTGCTTCAACCCTCCTACAGTCGCTTCCTCGAAGTAACGCTGATGCAGGTAACGTTCCTTTCCAGAAGGGATGCAGAGGACGCCTTGCCCTCCGATGGACACCATCTGATTTCCATATCAGACGGCCCAGAGGACCAAGCAGCAATAGACGAAAGCAGATGGGCAAGCGTCAGCTACCACTACTTCATCGACGCCGGCTTCGACGAGGACACGATTGCTCTGTTTGGAGGGGATGGCGGCGACTTTGAGACGAGGTTTAGGGACTACTTTCTGGAGGACCGGGCAGAGGTCATGCGCCAGAGGATCGCGGCCATCTTCGATCTGCGACAACCGATCGTAGTTAATTGCCAGGCAGGTAAATCAAGAAGCGCTGCCGTCGCAAAGTTCATCAGCACTCACTATGGCTATCAACTGGATAAACCGACTCCAGAGGCCAATATGTGCGTTTATAGAATGCTCGCCAGGGATGGGGTTCTGATCCGGACATACCGTAGCGCAACAGCATTGGAAACCCACTCAGACCAACACGCTAGCGACTCGATCCTGGGTTCAATAAAGCGCTTCTTTGGCTTCTAGCCCGCGCCGCACCTAGGGGTTGCATATTTCAGAACTACTGGAAACTAGGTTCGTGCTTGCCGCATCGGCAAGAGTTCGACCAGGACCAGGCGAAAATGAATACAACCCCCGCAGCTTCATTCCACGACAGCAGCTCTAGCCGAGCTCACTCCCGATCCCCGCCAATTAAATCTGGACCAAGCGAATTTGGTCGCTGAGAAACACAGAGTTGTATGCCTTTTTGATCATCAACTAAGGCGACAACTTCAGGCGCCTTCTCTCCATTTCGAACCCACCAGAAACAGCCCTTATAGTCCTCAAGCACAGCCCCCTTTGCTATTGGGAGCGCGATTGAAGCAAAGCGGGCGACTAGCGCATCACTGGCTGCCGGGTCTGCGAATGCAGTGAAAGGTAAAGCTGCAGTTAAACCGAATAACAGAGCCTGAATACGTTGCATGGGAAACTCCTCCTGCACCCATCTTCATGTGTCCTGGGTTTCGGTTGTAGCTGATTCGCCCCTACGAGAGGGGCAAACTGTGAGGTACCGAAGGGATGGATGCTCATCACATCACCGGCATAACAGTAAGCGTCCTTCAAGAGCTCAGGCTGGCAAACACCCAGGATTCGCGTGCTCTGAGAGACTTTATTCTCAACATTTCAAATCCAGAGGTTTACGACTTCGCCATCCAACGCTTCAGTGAAATGACGGACCCTAGCTTCAACATCGCGCTAGGGCTTCTTCGTGCGCTACGCGAGGGCGGGATATCCCAGGATGGGCTTAGTCAGGTGGCGCTCGAAATTGAAAGCTCAGGCGACCAAAGCGACGCTTGCCTAGAGATGATTGGAACCACTTCAATACGCGTGGTTGTATCCAGGCAGCATGTTGCAAGAGTAAGCATAAAGCGCATGGGGCTAGAGAGAGCGAAGAAGAGGGCACGCTGGATACGTGACAACTATCTCTTTGAGATAAAGGGCAGTGCAAAGATTCGCAAAGCCCCTACGATCAGAAGGGGCCGGGTTAAGCGGATAAGCCTCATCTCGGACATAGCCACCAACAAGCTGATCTTCCTGGTCAGGTACCAAGGCGACTCCGACAGACCAACTACGAAGCAATTCTCAATTTTGGAGATGGGCTTTGAGGACGCATTTCGTGCAGCATTAGCCAAGGCAAGAGAAGAGTTTCCGGATCTTGACCCTTTAATGCCTAATCCTTACAAACCCACCCTCGAAGAGTACTCACACTTTAAGTCACTCGTTCCTGATCTACCGAGCCCTGAGAAGAACTAATAATTGTCCAATACCAGTCATTTTTAGTCTCTCCTTTGGTCTTAAGTTGCACGAGCATTGTCTGTGTGGCCCGCACCCACGCTAGCGCCTCCTCTGCGAGGCGCATTTTGGTTGCCGACTGTTTCCAGAAACCCTCATCAATCCCCAGCACGATCTTAGTCCCCACTGAAGCGATGAAATCACTAGTAAAGTGAGTTGGCGATTGCGACGCACAGAATAATGCAACTCCGAACTTTCGAGCCTCCTTCGCGATTGTATTGATGATCGAGTCTGGGTCGTCATCGGAATAGATGTGTGCCTCGTCGAGGACAATTACGTCGACTATGTTTTCCTGCACGCCTCGCTCAACGGCCGCTTGGAAAAGTTCTTCTAGCTTGAATAGAACAAAAAGCTTTCTCTCCTCCATGCTGAGCGCGTTAATGTCGTACCTCCATACAGCGGCGCCAGGATCAAACGGAGGTGTGTTCGGTTTAAATATCCCGATGGCATCAAGGTTCTGAAGTCTATCCACTACAGACTTTAAAACATCCGTAGAGTCGTACTTCATCAAGCTGGCAATTTCTTTACCTGTCGTAATTGAATCTGCATAGGTCGTAAAGGTATCGATTGCCTTACGCTTTGCCTTATCAAGATCTGCCTTTGCGGAAGCATCCTCAAACGTTGTATTTCCCTTTCGGAGTTCGGTAATTACTTTCTTTCTGTAGGAGGCCGCTGCTTTACACGCAATCTCCAAGTTGGTTACTGCCTCGGCCCCGGTCCCAAGAAAGCTCATCTGTAGAACATTCTTGGCGAAGCGAAGCACATCTTGAATAGTTGGATGGGTGCGCGCAATGAGCTTCGGCGGCCACCGGGTAATCGCTCCAACATAATCGTCAGGCGCTATGTACCAACAGTACAACGGAGCCCCGCTCCACTTTGCGCCAAGGGTTTTCGCCTCATCTTTTTCCCCACGTGGCACATCGATATACAGCCTGTCAGAACCATCTGTGAGGAGAACAGCGGTCTCCTCTTCTACCACCCAAGTGGTTGGGTCTTTTAAACTAAAACCAAACTGTTCATAAACATCCAACAGGAGGTTCCTCAAACAGGCCTCTTGTTTTGGGCCCATTTGCCTCATGACCTTGTTCATGGTGCTCATGAAAGACTGGATGCGTTTGCGGACCCCGCCAAAGTCACGGTCAGGGTTGACTCGCAAAGGATTAAATCCGAAATTCGTTTGTTCAGAGAACCGAACAGAGCTTGAGCCTGGAATTTCGATATCGCCATGCACATCGAACACATGGACGCGAGGGACACAGTCAGCCGTTTGGAGCATGTGGCTGATTGCTTTACGAAGTTGGGTTGTCTTGCCAGCCCCGCTCATACCTACCAACAAGGTATGGCCATTTACCAGGGCGTCAGAATCCCAGATCACTGGGACCTTTTCTTTCCTTTGCTTCCAATCCGCGGCATTAAAGCCAAAATGAATTTTCATGCCTAACCGTCAGTACCCTGAAGACAGAAGGAAGCGCAATGTGCTTCACCTAATGCCTTTAAGGTAACTGTCGGCCGGAGTGGTCTGGGGGCTATCCGCTCCCTAAGCCGGTCCTAACTAGGATCGATCTAAGCTACCCGCCGTAGCCCATGGGTCATTCGAGCCGTTCTTACACGGGCCTGACCGATATCTTCACCTGTTTCTGCGACATGCTGCAGAACCTTGCTAAAGGTTGACATCCCAGCAAGAAAATCGAACGTCAGGACCCTCTGATCTCGGGATCTCTGCGCCAGGCAATGCTCAAATATGTCGTGCAGCGCACCACAGATCAGCGGGGAGCAGCTGTTTAGCCAGGAGTCCGCGCCTGCCTTGTCAGCGCCGACTAGCTCCCCAATGGAATCAAGGAAACTCTCGGCGGCAAGCAGAATCGCAGTGCAGATCCGCTCCGCACTCACGACCCCATCCGGCCTCTCCCACCTTTCGACTACGGCAGATACTTCGGCTGGATTGAGAGCCGGCATTTCATGGGAAATAGCTGCACGGAGCACATGGAACAGGAGGGAGAGATCGGATGTGGTTTTCAGCATAAGGGGCGTCCTAAACTTTAGTCACTCCAAGGTACTGCATTTCCCGAAAGAGCAAGCTGCTGGTCACAGCTCTACTTTGAGCCCATCCAGGCCGAGACTCATCGAAAGCTCTTTTGCTGCCGAAGCCCCCATCCGCTTAGCGAAGCGGTCAAATGGGCTGTCCTTGGCGGTGAAGTCAACCAGCTTGCTGACGCCCACAATTTCACGCGCCACGTAATCGACATCACCAAGTCGGTCGATCAGGCCCAATTCCAGCGCTTGCTCACCTGACCAAATGAGACCAGAAAAAAGTTCAGGGTGATCCTGAGCCTTCAAACGCTCACCTCGGCCAGCCTTGACCGCGTTGATGAATTGCTTGTGGGTTGTCTGCAGAACGCTGCCCCAAAATTGCGTTTCTTCATCGCTTTGCGGCTGAAACGGATCCAGGAAGGCCTTGTGCTCACCCGAAACATAAGACCGTCGCTCCACGCCCAACTTGTTCATCAGGTCCACATAGCCAAAGGACGCGGCAGTGACGCCGATAGATCCTACAAGGCTCGCTTTGTCAGCAACGATCTCGTCGGCCGCACTTGCAATGTAGTAGGCACCTGAAGCACCCAAATCCGTAATCACGGCGTAGACCTTTACCTCTGAATGCAGGGCCCGCTGCCGCTTCAACTCGTCGTACACGTAGCCGGCCTGGACCGGGCTGCCGCCTGGGCTGTTGATCTTCAGTACAACAGCTTTGGTACGCTTGTCATCGAAAGCCTTTGCCAGGCTCTTCTTGATGCTTTCGGCGCTGGCGGACTCACCATCGGCAATCGGCCCGTTGATGTCGACCCTGGCAGTGAACTCTGTAGCACTATCCAAGTCGCCTGCTGCGAAACGTTCTGCTACCAGGGCAGCCGCAAACAGCAAGAAGGCCCCACCCCACATCAGCATCTTGTTTCGTCGCGACGCTCTCCGCTCTCGGATGAGATCTCGCACCAGGTGCTCAAGAGTTTCTTCAGCCCGACTCATTACTACCTCTTCTCTGGGTGTCTGTGATGAACCCGATTTTCTGGCTAACAGAAATTTCCAGGCAGCCAATCAGACCCAAAGAGTGGGAACCGCTCCCCCAGGAGGTAGCGGATTCCCCGTAATTCGCGACGGTCACTTTGTACGATTCTGCAAAAACCACCACGAAGGTACTTCGTGCATCCGGAATGAACCCAATGAACGGTCCCTCTAGGCTACCCACCCCAACCAAGGTTGCTGAGTGCTTTCCAGCGATTGCGGAATTGGCTGCACTCATCAACCTTCCTGTTTGGGTTATCGACCTTGAATCGACAGGATTTGGTGCTCATAGGTCCTTGGGAATCGTAGAGTTCGCCAGCATCCAGATTCCACCCGACGGCCAATCAACTGCCTTTAGCACGCTTGTAAACCCAGAGGTTCCTATTCACTGGGCAGCGACAAAAGTGCATGGAATTGACGAACCGGCCGTGAAGGGCGCCCCAACCTTTCTTGGGATCGCTAACGGACTGCGAAAGGGGCTTAGCACCACTCTCGTCTGCGGATTTAACTCGCGACCTTATGATCTGAAGGTGATACAGGGAAATGCCGAGCGATATGGCTTGGATCCGCTGATAGCTGTGAACCAGCTTGACGTAAGGGACATTTGGGTAGGGCTTCACGGCAAAAAGGGAACCCTTGGGCAAGCGGCGGACAAGTACCAGGTACAGTCAGGACCAGCTCATCGAGCACATGGCGACGTGCTCACGACTGCCCGATTGCTCGACGCCATTCTCACGAGGATGGGGCCCGAATTCGCGCGGCAATATCTGACCAGAACTGAGCCAGAGGAGACTTGCATTTTAACGACTAGCTGAAAGTATTTTCTCATATGCGCGCAACTCCATACCTATGAAATCAACAAGGTCTCCGCGATGAACAATCTCGAAATTCCTCCCTTCCCACCAGTTGAAGCGACATGGGTTCCGATCTATGCGGAGCTGATCCCTTGCTCAGGGGAGCGCATCACTCTCGGCGTAGCGGCATGGGCGAAAGGTGACTTTAAGCATGCACTGGCAATCTCTGGCCAGAAAGCCGACCTCATACTGGGTGAAGCTACGAGCCTTCTGAGCGAGAACTTCAATAGAGTCTGTGAGCTTCTTGCAGATGCAGTTGCTTTACCCTTCCAGCTGCAGGAGACGTACCTCGGGCTATTTGTGGGGCACCCGAGGCATGGGCTGGGTGATTCACTGGATGACGTCCTTGACCAGGCGCTTTCGCTGAGCAGCTCTTTCTACCAAGGGCACCTCCGGGAGTAGGGTTTGCCAGCTTTCTTCCAGCAGCCCGTCCCGCCTCACTCGAAATAAAAAAAAGCCCGCGTGCTCAAGAGCCGCGGGCTTTTTTCATTTCCGGTAAACCAGGCGATCGATCAGATAGGTCAGAGTACATGCGCTGACGACAATTCCAACCACGACGCAAGTGGTGAACACCGGCTCGTACCTTAAAGAATTCATGTACATGGCAACGAAGTATAGAAACATGGAGACTCCTTAGCGATTGGAGGACTCCATGCCCCATAGGGGTTAGGAGCCCCTGTGGGTTTAGGTTGCTTTAATCGGACAAGCCCAGGTCAAGCTGACCTGCCTCCGAAGAGGAATTGAGCATAGATCGTAGCATTGCGGTGGCGCCTATCGAAGCCCTCTCTTAAAAAGCCGACTCCATGATCCCAATTCTGGATCGGACACCCCCCTTGCACTTTTGGAAACCCTCATACGATGGACTCACCTCAAACGAGGCGGCTCCAACACTTATTGAGCCCACATCCAAAAGTAGAAAGGGAACGTACATGCAGAAGACAGTCCAGAAATCCTTGCTCGCGCTGGCCATCTCGGCGGCAGCTATCAGCGCGCAGGCCGCCGACATCGACATGACCGGCCAGACTCAGGCTCTGGAGTACGGGCAAGAACAAGTCGACGGCTTCACCCTGACCGGCACCAGCACTCTGGACAGCGACATCGCTGAGTTCAGTGGCTCGGAGATCTGGGGCGACGTCGTCAACGCCGCCAACCTCGTAAGCGTCAGCGACTACAGCACCGGGTTTGATCTCAACAGTGAGACTGTGCTCTTCGGCAACCTCACCAACCTGGGCACCCTGGATATCAGCGGCAAGCGCTCTATCGCTTACGAGATTGATGGCTCTACCATCAATGGCGGCCTCAACAACCGCGGCACAATCAACGTCAGCGGTGCTTTCGACGAACTGGACCAAAAGGGACCAATCGGCTATCTCATCGACACCAGCGCCGTCCTGGGCGACGTACGAAACGACGGCACCATCCAAGTTCAAGGTGCGGAAGGTCGCGGCATCAATGTGGACGATAGCCAGCTTGGTGGGTACGTAATCAACTCCGGCACCATCGCGGCAACCGGCGCCGGCGCTATGGGCATCTACGTTGAAGAGTCGGAAGTTTCTTCGATCGTGAACCATGGCACCATTCAAGCCAATGGCGAGTCTTCCCGCGGCGTCCGTGTAACCGACTCCCTGATCAACACACTGATCAACAGCGGCACCATTCAGGCCACCGGGGATGCCTCTATTGCAGTCGACATCGACGGCCGGACCCAGCTGACCGAGCTTCAACTGCCATCGCAGCAAAATGGCGTGGTTAACTCCGGAACCATCGACGGCGCCAAGTACGGCATCAAAATCACTGACGCGCAACAAGCCAGCTCTCTGGTGATCAACCAAAACGGTGGCGTCATTCGCGGCGGCGAAGCTGCAATCAAAGGCTCCGGCGAGAACATCACGCTGGATTGGCGTGGCGGAGACATCGATGGGGACATCCTGGATGTCGGGACGGTGAACGTACTCGGCTATGCCGGCTTCCGCGGAAACAGCATTCGTGCGGTGAGCGCCACCCCGTCTGTAGGCGGTACTGTTAACGTCGGCTCCCAGTCCTACCTGGCTTTCGACAAAGAGCACGTGAACATCGACGGCAATATCGATGTGGCCGCCGGCGGCTCCCTCCAGTTCTACATCACGCCGACCACCAATCCGGATCAAGGTGTTCTGACCGTAAGTAAAACAGCTCGTTTTGGCGAAGGCTCCAACATCAACCTGGCGGCACGCCCTATTGACTTCGCGCCTGGTGCAGAAGGTCAGCGCTATGTACTGGTAGATGCCGGTAGCCTGGAAGACGAAGGCGTGCGGGTGAACTCGCTTTCGTACCTGCTCGAGGTCAAAGGCTTCCAGCAAGAGGGGAACCAACTGGTTGCGGTCCTGGGCATGCTCGAGCAAGAGCAGATCGAGGAAATCATCGAGCAAAGTGGTGCCGATGCGAACAGCCAAGCGTCCTTCCTGTCGCTGGTCAGCATCCTGTCGAAAATGGATGTAAACGACCCCGTGTACCAGGCCTTCGTATATGCCAGCCCAGAAGAGCGTGCTGCACTTGCCAAACAACTGCTTCCTGAGATCAATGGCGGTAGCACCCAAGCTGCACTCTCCGGCCAAAACGTAGTGGCCAGTGCGATCGGTAATCGCACCAGCTCCCTGCGCAGCGGCATGTCCTCCGGTGAAGCTTTCGCAGAGACCGGCGCCTGGGTTCAGATCCTGAACAACAACTCTGATCAGAACGAGCGCGGTGGAGTCGAAGGTTTCGATGCAGACACCAACGGTATCGCTATCGGTGTTGACGGCAAGGTAAACGATGCAACCACCGTAGGCCTCGCCTACAGCTACCTGACTACTAACGTGAAGTCGGACAGCGGTAACAAGGTGGATGTGGATGGTAATGCGTTGACCCTGTACGGCAGCTGGGAACAAGGTCGCTTCTTCGTCGACGGCAGCCTCACCTACTCGATCAACGACAACGACTCCAAGCGCAACATTGTTGGCACCACCGCCAAAGGCAGCTATGACAGCGATATGCTGGGTGTGAACCTTCTCGCCGGCTACGGAATCCAGGTCGATCGCAATCTGCTTGTCGAACCGCGCGTAGCAGCCCGCTACAGCAATATCTCGATCGACTCTTACTCCGAAAAAGGATCTTCGGCGGCCCTCACCATCCAGGATCAGCGCTACGAAGTCGCCGAAGTAGGCGCTGGCTTCCGTATCGCCAGCGATCTGCAACTGGGCAACGGCACACTGACACCTGAGCTGAAGGCAATGGCATACCACGACTTTGCTGCTGACCGCTCTCAAAGCACCAGCGCATTCGTACAGGGCGGCCTGCCCTTCGTAGTCTCTGGCGCCAACCCGGTTCGTGACAGCTACGAGCTGGGTCTGGGGGCTGACTACAAACTGGGCGCCGTCACTGTCGGTGCAAGCTATGAGCGTCTGACCAAGTCCGGGTTCGACTCCGACACTTTCATCGGCAAAGTTCGCTACGACTTCTGACCAACCAAACCTTTAACCCGGCTTCGGCCGGGTTTTTTTTGCCTGAATTTACGATTGAAGAAGACTTGCATAATTACGAGATGAGCGATGCTTCTACTAAGAATACGGATCCTGCCGGGCGACAAGACACATGATCAAAAACGCAATTCTCTGGCTCTTTTTCCCACTCGTGGGTGTCACTGGCTGCACAAACCATACCCAGCTTCTCTACTCAGACGCAGCTCAGCAAGGGCGCCTGCCTTTAGTCATCGACACAGGGAGATTTCTCATACAGACAGTGATCCCAGGTAACACGGACTCAGACAGTCTCCGCGTGTACCTCGAGGGGGACGGCAAAGCTTGGGCAACTAGAACACAGCCAAGCACCGACCCTACACCGACGGTTCCACTAGTTTCGGGGTCATGCCGAGATAAGGGGAAAATTCATTCATTTGGAATGTAAGCCATTGCTCTGAAAGGCTTTCTATCCGGCAAGCGCTGGCTTGCACCTCATGGTCTATCTTTTCCGTCTGGTTCAAGGAAAGGAGTGACACATGGCATCCCTCGAACGTACCGCCTACCCTGTTTTGTCGCGCTCCTATTCGAGGGCCGAGCTTCAGCGTGAATTCAGCTTCTCCGAGGAAGAAGTCACGTGGGTCAAAAGTCGCTCTAATGCAGCATTCCGACTGAATCTCGCTGTTCTGTTCAAGACTTTTCAGGTACTCCGATACTTTCCAGAAATCGCTGAAGTGCCGGAGCCAGTTGTCGATTTCATCCGCACACAAATAGGTCTACGCAGCAAGGTTGCGCTATCACCCTACAAGTGGATGCAGCTTTACCGCCATATGAGTGCCGTTCGGGAAAAACTTGGGGTTCGACCGTTCTACGGCTCGGATGGTCAAGACATAGCATCCACGCATGCACAGTTGATGGCTCCCCTCCTCGAACAGCGCGCTGACATTATTAATGCGATCATTGACGAGTTGCTGCGCCAAAACTACGAGCTGCCCGCCTATTCGACCTTGAATGACCTAGCAGAAGCCGCTCGTGCAGAAGCACAAGAGAAAATCTTCAACCTTGTGGTAGCCAGAGCTCCAATCAAGGTGATCTATAAGCTAAGGGATCTTCTCGACACGGACTTCGGGCGTCGGCAGAGTGACTTCAACACACTCAAACAGGCACCCAAGAAACCCTCGCGCAAGCATCTGGAGGTACTGATCGACCACCTAGCCTGGCTAGAGAGTTTCGGGAAACTGGATGCCATTTTTGATGGGATCGTCGATACGAAAATTCGCCACTTTGCTGCCCAAGCTGCGGCGTCGGATGTATCTGAACTGAAGGACTGCTCGCTGCCGAAGCGTTACACGCTGATGCTTGCTTTGATCTACCGTATGCGGGTGCGAACCCGAGATCACCTGGCCGAGATGTTCATCCGAAGAATCTCCACGATCCACAAACGCGCCAAGGAGGAGCTGGAGCAAATCCAGGCACGTCAACGTCAGAAGTTGGAACAACTGGCGGCCACCTTGGACGGCGTGGTGCAGATTCTGGTTCAAGAGCCGGATGACCAGGAGGCTGGTAGCCTGATTCGAGAATACCTCTCCCCCGATGGCAACATGGATCGGTTGCGAGAGGTTTGTGCTGAAGTTCAGGCCACAGGAGGTAATAACTACTTGCCGCTGATCTGGAGGCACTTCAAGTCCCATCGTTCACTGCTGTTTCGCCTCAGCCACCTTCTCCAGTTGGAGCCCACCACCCAGGATCGCTCACTTATCCAGGCGCTTCAGCTCATTCAGGACAGTGAGAATCTGCACCGTGAATGGATCGATGAGCATGTCGACTTGTCGTTTGCATCAGATCGCTGGGTGAAGATCGTGCGTCGCCCTACCAGTGAAGGGCCGCCTACCAACCGACGTTATCTGGAGGTCTGCGTGTTCTCCTACCTGGCCAGTGAACTGCGCTCGGGTGATCTGTGCGTGCAGGGATCGGAATCCTTCGCCGACTACCGTAAACAGTTGCTGCCTTGGGAAGAGTGTCTCCAGCGGCTACCGGCATACTGCGAGAAGGTGGGCCTTCCTACCACAGCGAAGGAGTTTGTCGCCTCGCTCAAGAGCCAGTTGGAGGAAACCGCGCAACAGTTAGATGACAAGTTCCCTTCCTGTCGAGGGGATGTGTCGATCAACGATGCAGGCGAGCCGGTACTGCGGCGGGTGATGGCACGGGACATCCCGCCTTCAGCCATCTCGCTACAGACGGCGCTTATGCAGCGTATGCCAGCCAGGCACGTGCTGGACATTATGGCCAACATTGAGCACTGGATTCAGTTCACGCGGCATTTCGGACCGATGTCCGGCAACGAGCCAAAGCTCAAAGAGCCGGCCGAGCGCTACCTGATGACGATCTTCGCCATGGGCTGCAATCTCGGTCCCAGCCAGGCCGCGCGGCATCTGGCCGGTAATGTCACACCGCATATGCTGTCCTATACCAATCGCCGCCACCTCTCGCTGGAGAAACTGGACAAGGCTAATCGCGAGTTGGTGGAGCTCTATCTGCAACTTGACCTGCCCAAGCTTTGGGGCGATGGCAAAGCAGTGGCCGCAGACGGTACCCAGTTCGACTTCTATGACGACAACCTACTGGCCGGCTACCACTTCCGCTATCGCAAGATGGGGGCCGTGGCGTACCGACACGTGGCCAACAACTACATTGCAGTGTTCCAGCACTTCATCCCGCCAGGCATCTGGGAGGCGATCTATGTGATAGAGGGACTGCTCAAAGTCAGCCTTAGCGTCGAGCCCGATACGGTCTACTCCGACACCCAGGGCCAGTCGGCCACAGTATTCGCCTTCACTCATCTCCTGGGTATCAATCTGATGCCGCGTATCCGCAACTGGCGCGACCTAGTGATGTGCCGACCGGATCGAGGCGTATCGTACAAGCACATAAACCGACTGTTCACCGACACTGCCGACTGGCACCTGATCGAAACTCACTGGCAGGATCTGATGCAGATTGCGCTGTCGATCCAGGCCGGCAAGATTTCCTCGCCCATGCTGCTACGTAAACTTGGCTCTTACAGCCGGCGCAACAAGCTCTACCTCGCAGCACAGACGCTGGGCAGTGTTATCCGCACGATTTTCCTGCTCAATTGGATTGGCAGCCGAGAGCTGCGCCAGGAAGTCACTGCGAACACCAACAAGATCGAGTCCTACAACGGCTTCTCCAAGTGGCTCTCTTTTGGCGGCGATGTAATTGCCGAAAACGATCCGGACGAGCAGCAGAAACGTCTGCGTTACAACGACATGGTGGCTTCGTCGGTGATTCTGCAGAACACCGTGGACATGATGCGCATCTTGCAAAAACTAGCCCGCGAAGGGTGGCAGTTTACCGATGAGGACGTGTCCTTTCTTAGCCCCTACCTGACCAGTAACGTCAAGCGTTTCGGCGAGTTCAACCTTAAGCTCAACCGACCGCCGGAGCCCTGGATCAAGGATTCGGTATTCCAACAGGCTGCCGGCTCGTTGCGAGTCAACTCGACCAGTAAGGCCGCGGCCGAGGAGGCAATATGATCGAGATTGCGTCAGCGTCTTTTCGAGTCACACCCTACGGTGAGGTGGACATCGCAGCACTGGACAGAATGCGAGCCGGATTCGATACATCCCAACTTCTACGGCTAGTTGAAGGTCTGGATGCATGCCTCTCGGAAATGGGTGGTATCACCGCCTTGCGTGACGAACTGCTGAAATTGCACGCAATGGCACTGACTATCGTCGAGGGGACTGCCCCGGCTGCGCCCACCGAGAACGCGTGTATCTGGGCTGAAGCAGAATCTGTGCAGTTGGGCCTAGAAGCGCTGGCGACGTGGATTCGCTCCGCTCAGGGCTTCCTAACTCCCTTGACCAGTCTTGAGCCTGAGCATCAGCAGTAGCTCGTTAAACCGTATCAAGCCGAGCCGGAATCAGCCCGGCTTGATCAGTGACCTAGCGATTCGGTAGCCGCTGAGCGATCACGACAAAGAAACGCCGGCATTGCCCGAACGTCGACCAGTTCAGCAGCCAATTTGACAAGGGGCTGCGTAATCATAGGCACCACTCAAAATGTATATCTTTACTTGAGACTATGACTCATCATAACGAATCGCTCGCGAAATTCGAAACCTGACTTCTTATAAAGGCTTACTGCTTTAGGATTATTTTCGTCCACTTCTAGATGAACTATTGCGGCACCTTGAGACTTCAAGAAGGACTTGACCTTTTCTAGAATCTCACTGCCAAATCCCTGTCCTCGGCACTGTTCATCGATATAAAATTCATCAATCCAGACCTCAATCCCCCTGAACTCGATACTGTAACAATTGCAAGTAGCAATATATCCAATCTGCTTGCTGCCAAGACAAATAATCCAAACGTTGCCCTTTTCTGAAGATGACAAGAGAGGGCGAAGTGCAGCCAGCCTGTCTTCGTCAGTCATCTCAATACCATCGTATAGGTGGTATTTTTTCATTAGCTCCACGAGTAAGAGCTCATCATCTATTGAGGCTGAGATCAACTTGATATTTGAATTTTTGCTCATGGCATCTTCAGATCTTGGTCATCATTATTACGCCGGCAACGATTACGACTATGGCGCTCATGCGCTTATATGCGTCCGACGAGCTAAAGTTTTCGCTGAGTATCTTTGGGTCAACTATTGCTAGCCAATGACTTAAGGCTAGCACATATACCGGGTGAAGACTGACCAAAACCGAGACCACCGCAACGTTTCCACCAGCAGATAATGCGCCAATAAAAAGCGCGTATCCACCGGCGTCGAAGAGATTGCTCAGCGCATACACCGCCCAGCCCTTTGGTGGCATTTCGGAGACATCCTTTGCGATGGAATGGCGCCATTTCGGAACCAGCAGCATCAGAGTCCCGCCAAGACCGTAGCCTGCATAGTTAAACATAAGAACCGAGGGCAGGCTGTGACTCAGGAGCAGGTGATCGTATAGTAGCGTAGCCACCGCCCCAAAAACTGCTGAACCTATTAGAAGCAATACTGCTGATAAACTTATCGAGCCTGGTCTCCCTTTGCCGATTGCCACAGCAAAGTAAACCCCGACAAAAACCAAGGCAATGCCGAGCAGCTCAATCCCTGTTGGCGAATAGCCAAGCAAGAGGATCGATACGACAAGCACCAGCAAAGGAGTTAACTGATGAAGCGCAATCGCAGTAGAGATATCGACCGACTTCAGCGGCATTGCGTATAGGAAATACATTCCAAAAATGCATAATCCTGACAGCAGGTTCAGAAGCGCTGAGGTTGTGTCAAAGTCAGATGGTGTAAAGAGAAGAAAAATCAGCGCAGAATAAAGAAGATTTCCAATGCTCAGGAGAAATATAAATGTAGTCCAGTGATTCGCATGATGGATCACTGCCAGCTTGTCCAGGATATTTGAAAGGCTCCACAGCAGTGGAGCCATAAGTGCCATAACTAACCAGGTCATTTTCCTCGAAGTACCTCTAATATGGTATCGCGACTATCCTTCAATAAAACATGAGAAAAGTCGTCGGTGTCATGGTCAAATATAAAGGTTCGCTGATAGTCGAAGCTCTCTGAAGTTTCGAATTCCACGATCTTGTCTAGAATCGCCTCAACCTCATCAAAGCGATGAGAGTGATTAAGGCGAAGAATTTTCATTGCATTACCGTAATGGGCTGCCTCATCACGGGCAGCATATCTAATCCAGGTTGAAAGAGACTCGTTTTCAAACGAGTCAAAGAAGCTTACATCTTGCTTGTAGGCTCTTGTGCTGGTCACTTCATCAAATGCGATAGAGAGAAGAATTGTGAATTCATCCTTCATGAAGTCTTCGATATGAGAAAAGTCCGGAGAGTTCGATCTAATCTCGCGATCAATCATGTCTTCCGGCATGGAGTAAAGTACGCTATTAATCTTTCTCAGTCCGCGATAATGATTTTGCTCATCGAGATGCCACAGGCATACGAACTCGATAAATTCATTGCTAAATTGAATGTCGCGACGGCCAAACAAGTAGCGCAAGAAGTTTATTGAATCAAATTCAGAGCTCATGTCATGCCAAAAGAAAGGCCGACGCTCCTCGAGCTTTGAGGGATTCGACTTTATCTGTTCAATTGACAAACCCTTCAGCAACTCCAGGGATGACCATTCGTAGCTTTTAAGACCAATACCCGACTTAACATTTGACACTTGAACGCTCCTTGTTCAGAGGACAAAATTTGAGAACAGCCAGGGAGAGTCGCTATCTATGGCCGAAAAGGTGCCTGGGTTGTTTTTGGTAGGATTCCAGTCCGAATAAACCCCTTTTAGTTCGCCTAGATACTGTGAAATATAAGATAGTGCCACTTCATGATCCATGTCTTCGGCTTCAATTATTCCTGCCGACGGATGGCTCAGGATCCATAAGTAACCGGAAAGAACTCCGGCTGCTACCTGTAACGTTGTTGCAGTGTTGAGAGTGGCAAGTTCCTTGGCCTTTTCGATGCTTAAGATAGATCCATACCAATAACTAGATTTTTCGTGCCCCATAAGAAGAACACCGAGGTAATCAGAACCCGACAAGATATCACCAGGACGAAGTACTTTTGTCTTTTCTGGAGTCATGCAATCATTGCCGAACCATTCATGTACAGAGAGAATTGCTTCATCGCTTGGGCGATAGGCATAATGGACAGTTGGTCTATATGTCTCATCGGCAGTTCTGAGCGTCAAAAAGTCAGCAATTGAAATTGCCTCGTGATGAGTTACCAAATAACCTAAGCTAGGGCCGTTGAATGGCGTCCATGTCTTAACTCTAACAGAGGCCCCTGGCTTCTCAATATAGATTGCTGCTCCGCATCCATCTGTATGCATTGACGCATCCGTGGGTAGACTTCGCTCGTGACTTCCCCAGCCCAACTCTGCCGGTTGTTGCGACTCACTTATGAACCCATGCACTGACCAAGTATTTACGAACTCACCCCTCTCCCTAGATTTCTGAGAAATTTGCGAGTCGTACTCTGCGACATGGATTACTTTGACACCCAATCTTTGGCTTAGGATAGCCCACTGCTCTTTATTAGAGGGCTTTTTACAATCACCCAATATCTCTTCCGCTAAATCTAAAAGAGCACGTTTAACGAAGTGGGATACCAACCCAGGATTCGCGCCATGCGCCACGAGAGCCGTCACCCCTGAGCCTAGCCTCTTTTTCAGAGACAGCATTTGTTCTCTTAAGTGATAGTTAGTTCGCTTATGCAGTGGTATGGTTGGGTCATCATATCCGCCCTTCCACGGCTCAATGCATGTGTCTAAATAAAGAGCCCCTGCGGAGCGGCATAATTCTATCAGGGCAAGACTTGAGACATCGGTTGATAGATTTATTAGAACCGTCCCTTCACCAAGAATCGGCACAAGAATGTCGCGATAGTTGATTTGATCAATTGCAGAGTTGATAAATTTTAAGCCAAAACTGTTAGCAAAGTACTCAATAAGCGGTGGTGTTTTTGGATCGATCGCGTAGATTTCTAAAGTAGATAAGTCGTGAACCTTAGAAAGGAGAGGAAGGAAGGACTGGGCAATCGTTCCTAGTCCCACAAAGACAATTCGCTGGGGGGGATTAATTGAAAAACCCATAAAAGAAACGTAAAGGAGATTTATGAAATAATTTTTACATATGCAGG